>NZ_JBFRJM010000055.1:0-55866 GCF_041468865.1 Vibrio sp. 10N.286.52.C3
CACATTTCAGGACGGGACAGTTAGATAAAAAAAGGAGCACGGCATGTGCTCCTTTTTTATGCAAGCCAGAGTGGAGGACTTTACCTCTCTCCAAACGCCACGCTAACATTGGTATAAATCGGTTTCCATAAGTATTGGAACACCGACTTCTCGCCAGTTGTGATGTCTACTTCACCCGTCATACCCGGCAGTATGGAAAAGCTTTCAGGGTTATCACGGAAGTAAGGCGTATCAACCGACACTACAACTTCATAATAGATCTCGCCACGTTCGCTTTGACTTGTGGTCGGTGAAATACTCTCTACCGCCCCTTTTAAAGCCCCAAAGCGGCTGTAATCAAACGCATCAATCTTGACTCGAGTGGGCTGCCCAACACTCACAAAACCAATATCTCTTGGGGACAAACGTGCTTTGAAGTCAGCGTTCCCTCCGACAGGCACAATTTCAACTACCGTGCCACCTGGCTGAATAACACCACCATCCTGCGTGCTTGGTATGCTTTGCACCAAGCCTTGTAGCGGTGACACTAACATAGTGTTCGTCAATTTAGCTTGGCTTGAACGAACTCTAGCATTCAATGCTGATAAGTCAGATACGGCTTTAGAACGATCATCGCTCACTTTAGCTTTCGCTTCCGCCAGAAGCTGTATGATTTTTTGGTCATTACTGTCAGCTTGTCTAATCAATACCGACTTCTTACCACGAGCTTCTTCGATTTTCTGTTCGATACTGGCCAATTTTTGTCGCATTTCAAGCACACGTAAACGTGAAATGTTACCCGCTTTATAACCCTTCTCCAGTATGTTCAACTCTTGCTTAGTCGCATTTAACTCTTTCTCATAACTCGGCAAGGCCTTTTCTACGCTACGAAGCTGCTCTGCAATTTGCTCGCTCTCTTTCTCAAGCACCACACGCTTTTGGAAGTAGAGGGCTTTTTGCGCGTTCAGCTGCGCTTTTTGCTGGCTGACGATCTCTGGGTAATCGACCTCAAACTCAGCAAGGTTAGGCTCACGTTGCTCAAGCAGCGCATTCATACGTTCCACACTGGCTAGAAGCGTCACTTGTTGGGACTTTAGCTCTTCAAGGGCGGTACGCTGGAAAGTGGCATCAAACTCAACAAGCGGCTGGCCTTTCTCTACCAACTGGCCTTCTTTAACAAGAATTTGCTTTAACTTACCGCCAATCGCACTTTGTAATACTTGCTTCTCGCCTTCCGGAATCACAGCACCTTTGGCTTTGGCGATTTCATCAACTTGAGTGACTACAGACCAAGTGGCAAAAGCAATAACACATAAGGCAACCGACCATGTGGCCAGCGCCAATGTACGAGCCGTATTTTGTGATTCAACAAGCTCACCGTAGCGCTTGCCCTTCTCGATAGATTGTTTAGTCATTAGCGACTCCTTGCTTAGACTCTGATTGTTCTTGTTGGGCTGCATTTTGTTGAGCAGACGCCTCTTGAGTTGACGGCTGTAGCTCTTGAGATAACGGTTGCTCAGATAACTGCGGTTCTTGAGAAGCTTGAGGCTCTGAAGGCTGTTCCTGCTTCGAAGACTGCTCCGGCTCTAATGGACCGGCATAAACCACTGCACCTTCATTTAATACCACCACTTTATCGGCAAGCTTGATTAAATCCGGATCGTGGGACGTGTAAATCACCGTTGCTTTTCCTTTTTTCGACTGCACAAACTCAGCAAATATACGTTTAGCATTTGGGTGAGCATCAGGCACAGGATTATCCATTAAGAACATTGGGTAGTCATAAACCAGCGCTTTTGCATCAATTAGGATCTGCGCGACGCTGCCAGACAACATGTCAAAAAGGCTGTCCGGCTGAATACTGCTGATGGAAGTATCGAGCCCACCTGATAATGTCTCGAACCAACGCTTTCCGCCGACCATTTCAATTGCAGAGATCATTTTCTGATCTTCGACTTTGTGACCGTCGTTTAGCCACTCTCGAATACTCAGCGTAAGCAAATCAGGATATGCGGCTCGAATGAAACACCAGTGGCGATAAAGCTGCGGGTCGTATTGAACGAGGTTAACGCCTTCAAGCTCGACCATGCCATTTTGGATAGGCTGCAAGCCAGACAGCACTTCAATTAATGTTGATTTACCGCTCCCAGAAGGGCCGGTAATCGCGACAACTTCACCGGCTTCAATATCAAAACTCACACCATTCAAAGCGGGGCGACTCTGTTTGGGATAGCGCAGCGTCACTTGGTCTAATTTCAAGTTAGGCGCTACCACGGGTAACGGGTGATGCTGGTAACTGAATTCACGCTCAGACGGCTGAGACAAAATACGGTTCACTTGCAGCTTGGATTGATTAAAGCTATTAAAACGCATCGCGCTGTTTGCCAACACCTGAGCAGGACCCGTCACCTTAGATATCAACATCATTGAAGCAATCAAACCACCGGGCGTCATCACTTGTTCAAAAATAAGTCCTATGCCTAACCCCATCACGGCGAGTGTCGAGCCCACACCAATGAAATAGTAAATCGAGGTGTACCGACTCTGGAGAACCGATTGATTAAAGGTCACTGTTGAAGCAAGAAGATTGGCCTTTTTGAAGCGTTGAATCCAGTGCTCTGAGAATCCAGCACTGCGAATAAAGGCAAGCTTGGATGACAGCTCATTAGTCATGTTTTGACGATTCGTACCTGCCACTGTCGATTGCATCGAGCGCTTGCTGCTAGAGCGTATCGAACGTTTTGCTAGCAAGTAATAAAGGATTAAAGAGACGACTGGAACCAGTACCAACCATCCGCCTAAAACACCTATCGCAAGTACAAAAATAAGAATGAATGGTAGGTCAAATAACGCATTTCCTAATGGCCCCGATAGCACACCTGAAATACGCTCTGACAACATCACTTGGTTTTGCTGACTAGAAGAAGCTGTTTGCTGATTTTGAGCATAGCTATTACGAAGCAGACGCTGCACGAGGGATTGAGAAATCTCACGACTTACTCGGTTCGAAACTGAAGCAAACACGCGGCTACGTAATGTTCTCAACCAACCCATCATCACAAACAACAACGCCGCGCCAATGGCGATACCTTGCAACTCATGCCCTGCATCACCACCAATCACATGGTCATAAATCGACATCGTGATGAAAGGAACGGCAAGCGCAAATAAGTTAGTGATAAAGCTGACCAACAACAATTTAGGAATGATGGGACGAAACGCATGTAACCTTTCGCCAACCCAATCAGGAGAGGCCTTCTCTAATGGTGGCCCTTCGATAACGATGCAAAACTGTGGGATCTGGGTAATGTCGTCATTGGCATTAAAGGCAACAAATTGCTTGGATTCTAAATGACCAGAGACCAGCTCATGTTCACCAAGTACCAGTAAGACCAATTTATGTTCACCAACTTCATCTAGGTTGGCAACCAAGCGATAAGGCAGTGCAAGCCTGTCGAACAAGGCAAACATATCGTCGATTGATTCAATGCCATTTTCATCGACCCATTGATGTGCGAACAACTGGATATTAGCATTAACTTCCAACTGCTTAAGAACGGAAAGGCTCTCGGTTTCTAAATGATTCATCACCTCTTGTCGACCGCTGGTATCTGCACGGTTGTTCGTACCTGAAGGGTTACCAATATCTAAACGATTCATACGACGGCCTCCTGATTGCTCTCGCTGTCGACCGTAATAGCTCGACTTTCCACTGTAATGATTCGATTAGCAAATTCGCGAAGCTTCGAATGGTAGCTCACCATCAGTATCGTGCGTCCTGCCGTTACTTCTTCTTCCAACACCTTAGCTAGATTCCCAAGGGCGTCTAAATCAAGTGAAGAATCCGGCCTTTCCAACATGATTATGGGTTTATCACTTGCCAATTGAGCCGCGATATTGAGCATTTTCACGTTACCCATACTCAACAAAGAAGCACTCGTATGGCCAATTTGTGTCTCTAGTCCATCGGGTAATCGAGTAATCTCTTTGGTTAAACCCAAACGCTTTGCATAGTCACTGGCGCTTTGCGTTTTCTCAGGGTCAAACCCGCACAAGTTGTCGAGAATAGTACCCGACACCAACTGCCCTTTAACGCCACAGTAGGCAGCAATATTGGTTACGGATGCGATTGAAACTGCAGCTCCGTTAATGAAGCACTCACCCGCTTTTAGATCATCAATACCTGCAATCGACGACAATAAATGACTGTTGGTGTGGCGATCCTCACTCTCTAACAAAACCAACTCACCTTTATTCAGTGTGACATCTGCATGAGAGAGTTCACCATATCTTTCAACGGTCGCTTGCTTGATTTCCAACGTCTCAAAGTCAGATAAGTGGTTCTCAACTTGCTCAGAATCTGAAGATTCCGATAATGATAAGTCACTCAATTTTTCTATTGCCTGATTGGCACTGTGTATTGAATTAAGCTTGATTCTAACCCCAACCAGAGCACTCAAAGGCGCAACCGCTCTGCCAGATAAGATAGAACATGCCGCCAAGCCACCAGTAGTTAACTGACCATCCAACACCCACAAGCTCCCCGTAATTACGAGTAAAACTGACGTGGCTAATGCGGCAAGCTGAATACATTCTTGGGCAAAGGCGTTCTGTTCTTCTTCTCTCGCTTTAGACTGAGAGCGAACGTTATTGAGGGATTTAAACTGATTGAAGATTCGAGACTCAACAGCCTGACGTTTGATTCCTTGAATGGTTTGGCTCAGTAAAATCAAGAACGCTTTTCGCTCCTGCTCATCTTGGGAAGCTTCTTCACTTAAGCTTTTAACGCGAATAGAAGATAACCAAACGATTCCGAGAGTAATCAGCCAAACTGCCAAAGGTATCGCCACCAGCTCACCGCCGATGTAAGCCACCAAGCCCAAGAAGATCAAGGCAAAAGGCAAATCAATAAAGCCTGCAATCACACCACCGGAATACCAATCTTTGACTTTGGATACAGAACCAAGCCCCTCTTCCACGCCGCCAACACCAATGTGGCGGAGATGGCCTGATGAAGCCGTTGTTACTCTTTCAACCAAAGTTTGATAGGTCGCTTTCTCGGTATTGCTGGCCGCGGCTGACAAAAGCCAAGTACGCACAAACCGGATCAATGCTTCCATGGCAACAGCCAACGCTGCACCCGCCAACAACAAAGTGGCAGTACCGTAACTTTGGTTAGGTAAAATACGATCGTAAATTTGCAAAACCGTTAACGGAACGGCGAGAGAGAGAAGATTTATGAGTAAAGAAGGCAGTAAGACTTTCCCCACCACCCCTTTGTTTTTCATTGAACTTGCGGGCATACACAATCCTTATCCATGCTTATGAAATAAGATTGGTACACCATGTTGAGTATTGCAAGGTAACGGACTGATTTAACGTGTTTTTCAATATAAATATGACACAGATCTTTCTACACAAATCTGTGGCTATACCCGTACCTTAAAAACGCTCCTTACAAACGCTCGTTACAAGTGCTCGTTACAAGTGCTCCTTACAAACAATTGTCGTAATCCGTTATCGCCTGCTTTAACTTTGAAAAGTCTGAGTTACATAAATACGGTTTCAGCGCTTCAAATTTATCTGAGGGCCACTCGTATATTTTGAATGACATGAGTTCGTCAATAACGGACTCATCAAAGCGGTATTTGACGACTTTAGCTGGAGAACCACCGACAATGCTGTATGGAGCGACGTCTTTAGTCACCACACTATTCGCTGCAACCACAGCGCCTTCGCCAATCGTCACACCGGGCATCACCATCGCTCTCATGCCTAACCACACCCCATCTTCAATGTGAGTGTCACCTTTGCCAATGTAGGCATCGTCGATTACATCCATAAATGGATACAGCGAAAACCAATCAACTCTGTGGGTATGGTTGCCACCCATTAAAATCACAACCTCTGCGCCAATGCAGACATAATCGCCGATATGGAGTTCGTCGATTTCCCATCGAGGCTCCCACTGGCGGCTGACTTCGTCGCCATGTAAATAACGGACGACAGATTGCTCGAACCCATTATCCCAGCAATCGCTGTAATAACTGTGTTGACCTTTTACGTGAATATTGGGGTTGGTTACGACTTCATGCAGCAACTCGAATTTGGACCAATGCTTCTTTTGCATTTTTACCTCTGAATGATCTATTAAGTTTTATTCGTTAACTATCAAAATGTTCGACGATGCAAATCCAAGGTGCACAAACTAACGCCCTATAAACACAGGGTTCACTGGGATGAATAGTGAGTATCACGCTTAAATCATAGCAATATCGCTAAAACTAAAGAGACGTCAGTGGATTCGAGGTTGCTTAAGAAGAGGAAGTAGTTTCAAAGTTTGCTCAGTTTTTATCGATAACTTGGTTGGATAATTTACAGGCGTAGTGTAACTGTTTAGTCGCGCCAATTTGACAGGAAGATGTGATTAATAAGGTTTCAAATTTCGTTTCGTGGAATACGGAATGAACAAGAGCCTGCGCGATTACACAGGCTCAAACTTAGACTCAGCTATAAACTTCGGAGCTCGCTTGGAGCTGGGCTCAGCGACTACATGCGTGCAAGCTGTACTTTTCTGTCTTTATTCACCACGCAGAAGTTACCGCGCTTAGTACGACACTTAGAGCATCGTTCGCATTCAACAGGGCTTCTATCCCCTTCCTTCCAACGCTTCACTAAATGGGGTTCAGAAAGCAGCGGTCTTGAAAGCGCGAAGTACTCAATGCCCGTGTTGTTTGCAATCGCTTCGATAGCATCAAAATCCGTTAGACCACCAACCGTGATCACTGGGATATTAACGTCTTGGCTAATCGCGTGACCATACTCATGGAAGTAGCCTTCAGCTTGAATGGTAAAACCATCGTGCGACTCGCCAATCATAGTGTCTGCTTTGCCATGAATATTGCCTGACACGACAATGCCATCCACACCCACTTGTTCAAGCTTTTTACAGACAATACGTGTTTCCTCAAAGGTGACGCCACCTTCAAAAAACTCCGAAGCTGTAAGCTTAACCAAGATAGGGAAATCATCTCCCACCAACTTACGCGTCGCGGTATAGATCTCTAACAAGAATCTCATGCGGTTTTCTAAGCTACCGCCGTATTCATCTTCACGTTGGTTGTAGTAAGGGCTTAAGAACTGATTAATCAGGTAAGTGTGAGCGGCATGAATTTCAACGCCATCAAAGCCTGACTTTTGTGCTCTCAAAGACGCTTGAGCAAACGCATCAACAATGTAGTCGATCTCGTCTGTGGTCATCGCTTTACCTAGTGTTTGAGTGCCTTTTTCTGGAACCTCACTTGGTGCGTAGATCACTCGTTCGCCAAGATCATGCGTGGTTTTGGTGCCACCATAAGCTAATTGCATCACGATTTTAGAGTCGTTGTCGTGCACCAGTTGAGTCAGCTTTTGATACTCTTCAATGAATGAGTCGTTATACATACCCATCATGCCTGCATTCGGCTTTTCTTCTTCAACAATGTTCGCGTAGCCCGTCACGATCAGGCCGACTTCACCTTGAGCCAACTCTTCATAGATAGCGTACAGTTTATCTGTCATATGCCCATCTTCGGTGGCCATATTTTCCCACGTTGCACTTCTCATGAAGCGATTCTTTAGTGTCATCTTGCCAATGTGGGTTTCTGTAAACAAAGTGCTCAAGTGTCTTCCTCTCAAAATCGTGTTACGCAAGTTACCCATTAAGCATGGGCACTGATTCAGGCGGATACTACAGAGAATAAGGCAGCGAAAACTTAATCTAGATTAAGAGAGCGGCACTCTCATGTGAGAAAGATATAGAAAGCATCAAAAAGAGATAAAAAAGATTGGAGAAATGGTAACAAAAGAAAGTCGCTAAGTTTTAATAAGCGACTTTGTTCAATTTAATCTGGACTAAGTCAATGGTTCTTACGAGAGGTGTCCACCTGCGAATTTCTGCCTGCTAACAGTTATTTGAACTCATAGGTGTAAGACGCGCCAACACTGTTATTTTCACCGAAATCGTCCTCAGCAAAAATAGTGAAGAAGTTGAATGATTGAGCGTCACTCAACTTGTAGCTAGCACCGACGCCTGCCCAATACCCTGAATAATCATCAGACCCCATTGAACCGCCACCGAAGCCCATGATAGACCATTCATCAGTAATCGTTTTTAAACCAAACGCACCAATGTAGCCACCGTGTGTTGAGCTCGACATCAATACATAGTCAGAACCAACATTATCATCATCGAAAACCGCTACTTCGCCGTCATTATAGCTGTAACCAGCCATAGGGAAGATTTGCCAACCGAACGGCTCAATATCGAAATAACTCAGTGGTATAAACGTACCAATACTGTAGTTGTTCTTATAAGCATCGTTGTCGTATTCAGAGCGGCTAAAGTTGAAATTGACGATCCCCATAGGCAACAACCATGAACCGCCTACTCGCCACTCTTCACCGTCAGCATTAACACGAGCGTTGATCATTCGCGCTTCATCAAGCCCAATAGACCCAGAGAACTGCAGATCTTCGTTATAAGCAACGCCAGCTTTGGTTACGATTTTAGTCGGATCATCAGGGTGCTTCTCTTCAGCAAAAGCACCCGTTGAAAATAAAGACACTAAAGTAATGATTAGTAGATTACGTAATGTCATTAGAAGGTCGCGCTAACACCAACAAAGTGGATACGGCCATCGAATGAACCATTCAACAGATTAACTTGACCAAATCGACCATATCGATCCATCTTAACTGAACCCAAATCAGCGTATTCATAGAACACATCAATTAAGATGTCGTCCCAGTAGGTAGATGCGCCAACTGAGTAGCGGTACTGTTCACCCACAGGAAGGTCAACCCATTGCATTGACGGATCGTCTTGCGGAGAAGTTTCGTAAGAGAAGCCAGCTTTCAAACGCCAGTCTGAATTCAATTGATAATCCGCACCTACCGCAAATTTCCAAACGTCATCCCAGTCACGCTCAATCGGAACACCATTAATTGGACTTCCTGCTATTCCAAAATCAAGAACGGTTGTATCCCATTCACTCCAACGGTGGAACTGAATACTAGCAAGCAGGTCAAGTTGAGAGTTCAAAGCATAGCTCGCACTGACATCGATGATTTCAGGTAAAGCAATATCAGTTGATAATGAATTCAATACGCCTTGGTTAATAACGCCATTTACATCATTGTTAAACTCATGCTCTAGCTTAGAACGGAAACTTGCGCCCAGCTTAAGTTTATCTGTCGGTGTGTACATTACGCCAAGGTTATAGCCGTATGCCCAGTCAGTATCTTGCTTCGCAGTAAGCATTGACGTTGTTTGTTGGAATGCAGCCCAACTTAATTGTACACCCGCCCCAACCGACCACTGGTCATTCAGTTGGTAACTCAGTGATGGGTTCACTTGCATTGCAGTAAGAGTGATATCTTCTAGAAGTGCAGCACCCGCCCAATCACTGCCGTAATCAAGGCTAGAGCCGCCAACAGCGCCAAGCGCGATACCAAGGTGTAATTTGTCTGTGACTTGATGAGCGTGGAAGGCACCAAATGACGGCATTACGGAATGAGCTTTACCATCTGGATTACCACCGTTATCTTGATACTTCATTTCAAGATCGAATGCCATGGTGTTGATGGTCGTTTTGCTTTCGCCCATGTGAGACATAGTGGCAGGGTTTGTCCACATCGCCGCTGCAGATCGAGTGTAAACACCATCACCAGCGCCAGTAGTACCAGCGTTGGCAACGACAGCTTCTTGCAAAAACAGGCCACTTGCGAATGCATTTAAGCTCGTAAAAATTGCAGTGGCAGCTAGAGAGTAAGTAAAAGTTTTGTTCATCAGAGCGCTCATTTAGCCTTAGACATTAAATTGCTCTAAGGTTACCGCAAAGCTCAATAAACAAAGGGAATATCCATTATTCCTGTACAAGCGCTATTTAAACTTTCTGGCGACGTAAGGGCGTGGTTTGTCTCGATGAATTTCACGTTGAGCAGCAATCGCCCTGTTCTTACCTAACCCAACCTTTATCTGATACCAAGTTTCGCAGAATACAGCCATGCCCGGGCTTGACCACCAAGTCTTGTTGTAGAGCTTCTTGTTAGCAGCGACGACATCTGGCGACCGATTCGCACACTCAAGTGCCAACGCATAGGCTTCAGCGTAAGGATCTTCGGCAATCTTGGTCACCAACCCATATTCTTTAGCGGTTTCACAGTCGATCACTTTGGCCGTCATCGCCATTTCAAGGGTGTGATCTTTACGCATCAGCTCTCTAAAAGCGATAGCGCCTCCCATGTCTGGAATCAGACCCCACTTTGCTTCCAATATAGAGAAGTTCGCATCCGGGCTAGCAATTCTAAAATCACCCCCACTGACCAATTGCAGGCCGCCTCCCCAACAACGACCATGAATCGCAAAAATGACAGGGCATGGAATATCTCGCCAACCCAATGAAAAGCGTTGTGCAGCGTTAGGCAATGTCGGTAGCCATTTAAACAAGAGCTTCATCGCCCCAGATTTACTGGTTAATAGGGACTTAACATCAAGCCCTGAACAAAAATCAGAACCCTCACCTTTTACTATTACGGCACGAATCTCGGTGTTCTTTTTCAGCTGAGTCACCATGTTATTCACGCCTTGAAACATTGCCATATCAATAGCATTGAGCTTATCGGGTCGATTCAACACAACCGTCGCAATTTGGTTTTTATCGATAGAACAAGTAATACGATCGAGGTTTGGCATGGTGGCTACCTTATCAGTGGTCAGACCTTTAGGTTATACATTTTATTAACATATGCCAAACTTGCACATTAAGAAGCGAGACCTGTGTTGCTTAACGTCTTTCCCTTTACACAAACGACATCAACAAAAAAGCAGTGATGGATCGCTCCATTCACTGCTTTTCATCCGTAGCTTTTATCGCCAATGGCTTTGATTGCCAGTAGCTTTGATTAGCAATGGCTTTCGGTCATGAGCAAAACCTATGTTCTTCGAGATTTCAGTAGCAAGAAGATAAAGTAGCTGCCAGCAATAATGGAAACTAACGTCCCTGCCGCAAGCTGCGCTCGGAACACTACCACTTGCCCTAAGCAGTCAGAAAATAGCATATATTCTGGTAACTTAAACCAAAGCGCTGAACATTAAAAAGGCCATTGAAATTCATCATTTCAATGGCCTTCTCGTTCCTACTAGCCAGGCAGCTAGCTAATTACCTAAGCAACTAACTGAGCTGAGACTCTCTCGCTTCTTGGCTACTGAAACCACGCAAAATGTTAAACAGGGTAATCAATGTGAACAGCATGATAACGAGCGATAAATGCCACGCTTCCCCTAACCCTAACTGAACCAGGCCCATACTCACCATTGAAGACACCACCATCTGCCCGCCACCAGACATCGCAGCCGCCGCGCCAGCGTTCTTCTTATAAGGCAACATCACTAACGCCTGAGCACAAGGTAACGCAATACCATTACCAAGGATCATCAAGAACTGGCCAAGCATGAGATACAAAGGTTCGAGTGGACAGAAGAACAGCCACAAGGCCGCAGCAACGTGCAATACAGGTGTGCATAACAGAGTTTTCTTGTTACCCAGCATAGGGCGAATACGGTTACATAAGCCTGTTCCGCCAAGCATGCCTAATGCTGGAATCACCGCCCACATCGCGTATTCATCTGACGTCATGCCAATCTGATTTTGCATGATAAATGGCATCACTGATACGGTGGTGATCATCAAGCTAAAGTTAAGCCAGCCAATACTCGCAAAGCTCATAAAATAACGAGAAGTGAGTAACTCTTTATATTGAGAAACCATTCTCTTAGGCGAAGGGATCGCCGAAACCTGAGTGACGGTTTCCTTAAATTTGAACGCTAACACCACCCAAGCTAATGAGACATAGCCAAGTAGCGAGATAAACACCATGCTCCAGCCAAAATGGAAGTTAATGAATCCACCGATAACGGGCGCGATCAAAGGTGTTATAGACGCAACCATAGCAATGTAAGACATCGCCAAAGGCAAGTCTGCCCCACTGAATCTGTCTCGCGTAGAAGCACGAGCAAGTACCGCGCAACAACCGGTTCCTAAGCCTTGCAGGAATCGCCCCATCACCATGCTAGTAAACGAATGGCTGAAGAAGATGATCATCAATAACCCAAGCATGGCAATCAACAAACCGCTTAGAAGTACCTTCTTGCGTCCCAAAGCATCGGAAATAGGGCCATAAATAAACTGGGAAGGGCCAAAGCCTAATAAATACACACTCACCAAAAGCTGGGCTTGCTCTAGCGAGACATCAAAATCTTTTGCGATCCAAGGCAAAGAAGGAAACACCAAGCCCATACTGAGCTGGCCGATACTGATGACCAAACACGCAAGTAAGATCGATTTAAAATCAAATCCACGACTCATCGTTTAATAGGTCCGTTCGAAGAAAAATCGTGCGTATCTAACTCACAACATAAAAACTGAGAAAATAGCGAAAATGCTGCTGGTGAGTTGTTCATAATGCTCCGACGGGATCAAATAGAGAAAGGCACAGTAAACATACGTGAGCTTGTATAATCATACAATAGGCGTTCAACTAAATATGTGAATAGTCACTTTTCAGCAACCTCGGCTTTCCGCCAATCGGTCACAAGCGCTAGACTAACACTAGATGCTCATAATCAAGGGATTTCAATGAACACTCATCACCGTATTTTTTCATGTGCTTTGGCGCTGCTTGCCTCTGGTCCTATAACGTCAGCCTTTGCATGGCAGGCAGAGAAGATCACCGACGGACTCGTGATCCCTTGGGGGCTGGCTTATGTCAACGATAAGTCCATGCTAGTCACAGAAAAATCAGGCGTCATTAAACATGTCGATTTAAAAACAGGCGATCAACACACACTGTTCAGGCTGCCCAATGTATGGGCTAAAGGCCAAGGTGGATTATTGGATATCGCACTTTCCCCTTTTGAAAACGAAAAGTTCTACGTCACTTACAGTAAAGACGTCGATGGTGAAGGCGTAACGACACTGGCTTCTGCTAATTACAGCAATAATGAAGTTACCAATTGGACAGACGTTTTTGTGTCGAAATCTAGAACGGACACCGGACGTCACTTTGGTAGCCGTATCACCTTTGATGATAGCCACCTGTATTTTTCAATCGGTGACCGTGGTGATCGAGACAACGGTCAAGACACCATGACTCATGCTGGCTCAATATTACGACTGAATGCCGATGGGAGCACACCAAGCGACAACCCATTCGCGGATAACAACAAGGTGCTCAATGAAATTTGGAGCTTTGGCCATCGCAATCCACAAGGTCTGTATTACGATTTCCCGACTCAAAAGCTTTGGTCGATTGAACATGGTCCTCGCGGTGGTGATGAAATTAACCTAATAAAAGCAGGTGCCAACTATGGGTGGCCAGTCACCTCACACGGAAAAGAGTATTGGGGCCCTATCAGCGTTGGCGAATTTGAAACCAAAGATGGTATTGAAGCGCCAAAAAAAGTCTATGTTCCTTCAATCGCTCCGGGCAGTTTGATTGTTTACCAAGGAGACAAATACCCAGAGCTGAAAGGCAAACTGCTGGCTGGCGCACTAAAACTTACTCACATCAATATTGTGACAGTCAATGAACAAGGTGAGGCAATCGAGGAAGAACGCATTTTAGAGGACTTGGGCGAAAGGATAAGAGACATCGAAACTTCACCAAACGGAGACATCTTCTTCAGCACTGATAATGGCAACCTGTACCGCTTGAAAAAGTAGCCGAGACCTCGTTCAAGTAAAGGCACTTACCTTACAACGACATTTATAAATATAAGCCGTTAAAAGTGGGCTCAACGCCCAGTTAGCGGCTTTAAATTTGCAAAAATGAATGCGCTAAAACAGTGCATTTACTCCAAATTCGTCATCAATTTCGACCACCTTTTTCACAAAAACTACAACAAATCACCATACAACTGTAACTCCATGATATTTAAGGAATGCAAAGTTTGACTACCCCCAAGTTTCTGCAACCTTTCCCTATGTATTCGATTGACTATCCCCTGATTTGATTTAGACTCGTTGCCGGCTAGAAAGAAAGTTCTTTGTATATAAACATTTCGTTGGATTACTAGTAACCCCGTTGTGTTGTACGCAATAGCAATAAACTTTTCCACGCTATCAGTGCCACAATTGGCTCAAAATAAAAATTTAATTTTAGGATATCATCATGTCTAACACAGTTACTGGTACAGTAAAATGGTTCAACGAAACTAAAGGCTTCGGCTTCATTCAACAAGAAAACGGCCCAGACGTATTCGCACACTTCTCTGCTATCACTGGCGACGGTTTCAAAACTCTTGCTGAAGGCCAAAAAGTTGAGTTCGTAGTATCTCAAGGTCAAAAAGGCCCACAAGCTGACAGCATCAAAGTACTTTAATCTAGTATTTTAAAGCTTTCTAAAAATAGCCAGCCTCTGCTGGCTATTTTTTTACCCGCTATTCAGAGATTTAAGGTAATATTCCCCTTCACTATTTCTACCTAAGACACCCTCTCAATGGCTCTTAAACCGACAATCTATAAGTTTCACTAAAATACGCCACTCCCCGCCCTACTTGGCACTAGCCACATACACCATTACTTTCAAACACTTAATGTAAATAACAACCTAGAAGAACTTTAATAAACTGCTATAATCTCTGAACCTTGGTACACCTTTTGTACCCCTTAAATCACCCTTTTGGTACACCTCAGAGGCACACGTTCATGGCATCTTATAGTATTGAAAAGCGAACTCTAGCGAGCGGTGAATCTCGCTACAAAGCCACCGTTACCGTGAAACATCGAAGCAAAATTGCTCAACGTTTTTCCAAAACTCATAAGAAGAAAACGCTCGCTACTGCCTGGGCAAAAAATGAAGTCCGAAAGATAGAAGAAGGTGAAACTCAAGACCGTTCTGTGCCCATTGGCCAGCTGCTAGACATGTTCATTGAAAACAAAAACCTCTGGGACAATACTGGCCGATCGAAACAAACCGTCTTAAAAATGCTCCGCGATTGTGACATAGCAAAAATCTATTCCGATGAGCTAACAACTAAAGACTTGATTGAGCACTGCCAAAATAGATGCAGTACGGGAACCAAGCCCTCTACCGTCTATTCCGACATCTATTTTTTACGTTCAGTATTCAAACGAGCTAAACCTGTATTCAACGTTGCCGCGAACGTGAACACATTCTTAGAAGCAACACCTATTCTGTATGAAATGAAACTCATCGGTAAATCAGAGAAACGAACAAGACGACCTACTACCGATGAAATTGACCTGTTAAAAGAAGCACTAGAAGAACGCGAGCAACGCAGAGAAAACAAAATCCCCTACTCCATGCTTCTAGACTTCAGCATCCTGAGCTGTATGAGGGTAAGTGAAGTGTGTGGTATTCGATGGGAAGACTTAAACGAAGAACTTAGAACAGTTATCGTACGTGACCGAAAAGACCCACGTAAGAAAGAAGGCAACCATATGGTCGTTCCTTTGCTTGGTGAAGCATTCGATATTGTAATGAGGCAAGAGCGTAAAGGTGAGTTGATCTTCCCTTACAACCCACGCTCAGTTGGACGAGGTTTTGTTGAAGTGTGTCAAAAGGTTGGGGTTGATAATCTACGCTATCATGACCTACGCCGTGAAGGTGCAAGCCGTTTGTTCGAGAAAGGCTTTACTATTGAGGAAGTTGCTCAAGTAACTGGTCATAGGAACCTAAATACCTTGTGGCAGGTTTACACCCAACTGTTCCCACATAAATTGCATGAACGTAAAATATAAAAGCGGTTAATGGTTTGTAGTAAAAAGTGTTCACTCAAAGGGACCTATTTGCGACCACAAGTACCCCATTTACCAATAGCAAACAAAAGACAAGCCTAAAACCTATCAATATTCTTGACTGTTCTGTGTCAGAAACCTCGTGAGTGACATAAAAAAGGGGAGCTATTACTCCCCTTAAATACCATGGATGTTATGCTTTAAAAGGGACAGTGTAGCATTCCACAATATCCTGACCTCGAAGCTTGTAAGTTGCTAACTTCTCACGTATCGCATCGACATTATTAATTTCGTTATTTGTAGAAATAGCTTCAAAGAAACTAAGAGCGTTTTGACGAAGCTCCTGCAGCTTTTGCTCATTAATAATACGAATAGTCGGCTTAGGTGAAGATGCGTATTCAAACTTAACAGAAGGATGAACCATTATCGGAGTGTGCTGACTTGTAAAATCATACTGGTTTTCAAACCAAGTAGAAGAACCATTTAGCTGGTTACAGTAGCTTTTATTTATTGTGTCAGAGGTAGCTTCATTTTTACACTCAATAACCAAATATTGTTGATTGCCAATAGACCAAAGGTTATCTGGCCCCTTGTTATACGCAAGTTCTGGCCTTTGACTATTGAAGCCCAACATTTTTGCTAAATCATTCATCGCAGCTTCAAACTTGTTTGCTGACTTAGGTTTGAAAAATAAGTCGTCTATCATGGCATTTGCAGCAATGATCATCTTGTTTTTTACCAAGAACTTACTATTCAAGTAGCTTGAACATTGCTCAGCCTGTTCTTGAGTTAAGTCATTAATTTTAGAATAGTTAAGCCCAGAAAGTGGCTTTAAAAGCCTCTGGTTATAGGTGTTTGCATTCAGTAATATTAATTGTGCCTGAGTTTCATCGTTGATATTCGTATATTCAGCTAATACTTGCTTTAGATATCCTTTTAAAGCGTTATCTTCACAAGCATTAGCTGTAGCTTCAATGATGCGACATGCATTATTTACATCACCACGAGTAGCAGACAAATAAGCATCATAAAGTGATAGCTTAATTGGTTTACTGTCGGCTCGTTCATCATAAGTCAACTGGGCAAGTTGACCTTTGCTAAACCCTACCCATTGCGGATTTTGAAGTAAACAGTAGTCCATCAGCAGCTCTAACTCTGAAGCTGGTTTATCTGTTACTTGTGTAGCAACGCTCTCCGATATATTCATTTGAGCACGTGTGGCTGGTGAAAAGTTTTCAATAGCATTATCTGTATAGATAGTGCTGGTTAGCCCTTTTCCTGTAAGTAGAACTACGCAATAGTCATCGCTTGAACGGACACCACGTCCCATTCCTTGCTCAATCCGTTGGATTTTCTCAACATTGTCATAGTTACTCGACATCAGCGAAGATTGCTTCACTCGATCGATCAAGTTTCTAGCATCCGGTAATCCATCGATAACCAGAAGCCTACATGCTGTTTGAGGTAAATCAATACCATCGTAACGATTATTCAACACGACTAAACCTACATGTTGAGTTTTCAAACGAGCAACGCCTTCACTGATGTTGCTTGAGTTCAATGTGAGATCGGATACGTTTTCCCACTGCTTAGCTCGATATGTTGAAGGAGTGATAACTACTACATTATGCTTTTTAGACACGCTCTTACATAGCTGCTGGATATCTTCGTCTGTTATTTTTGGGTTAATAACCTGAGGTAATAAGATCATACGGTCACCGACATCTCCAGCGCTATCGGGAGTTATCGGGTTAGATAGTTCATTAGGGTTAACACCAAAATGGCTTGAAAGGATGCTGTCATCTGCAAGTGTTGCAGTCATAAAAATTTTACGTGTTGCTTGTACTAACGCAGGTATAACAGAGATAGGAATGAAATGAGGAGAGATCTCTACTTTACTTGCACTAAACACGCAATTTGCCAACTGCAGGTGACTCTTAAGCAACGGGTACGAGAACTCGATAACACGATCACCTTTGTATTTCACAAGTGTTTGAGTCACAACTGCTTGTTGTTTTTGCCAACTCCAAAAAGGTACCTGTAAGAAAGCACTTGTATCACCGCTTAAGATCTCATGGTATTTGGCATAACTCTGCTTTTCCAGCACGCTGTCAAAAGTAGAGCGAAGTTCGTTATACAAAGGAGAGGCACTTGGAATTTCCATCGTGAACTGTTGATCTACGGTGTCTAAACACGCATGAGCATCATCAATGATAATGCTTCCAATAGGCACTTTGATGCCTTCATCATCTACACCAAAAACAGACCGACCATTAACAAGCTTATGGATATTAATAACAAGTATGCTATTACCTGATAAGTACCGATGATCATGTGGGTTTTTAGTAGTTTCAATACCAAGTTCTTTGGCTTCCAATATAACTTGATCAACAAGGTAATTATCAGGTACTACGTAAACTGCAGGTCCTTTCTTTTCATTTAAGCAACTCTTTAGCACGAGTAAACCTACTGACGTTTTACCACCGCCAGTATTCATCTTGATCACTAAGTTGTTCGTATCCCTTCTTTCATACCATTTCGCCCAAACTTGACTTTGGACATCACGTGGATACTGAAACTTCCCGCCTACCTTAGGAAGAGCCTGAAAAACCTCCCGTGGATTAAAAGAACTATCAACAGGGTTGGTTCCGCCAAGCTGACTAAAATCAAGCATTTTTTATCCTTATTATATTTAAGTGTTTAGCCAACTATATGTATACATGTGAATTTGCACAACAACCTATTTCACAATAGATCCAATTAATATGAGTTCTAAACAGATGATGACTAAGAAGTTTTTCTAAAGCTGCATGACTAGATGAACTGCCCGTACTAGTCATAACTAACTTTGGGGCATTTCGTGTTGCAGATCGATAAAAGAAGCAATTAAAACCCCAGGGCGTGGGGTTATTCATAGGGCTCTTGCTATAGTGAGTCTAAAGTGAACTTACTTAATTAAATCCCATTCGCTTTTGCCACAATCCGGACAATCAAACCGCTCTGAGAGCCACTTGGTTATTTGATCAGAAAACGCAAGCATTGCTACCCCTCCTCCAACAATCGCAATACAAATCACGAGAGCAAAGCCTGTACCCGCGAATAGGTATGCAATCCAAGCATATCCTCCAAACCCAACCATCCCGCCGCCCAGGACTTTAAAGAAAAATTCCTTATTCGCTTCTTCTTGGTAACCACAGCATTTGCATTTTATATCTGGCATACATTCATTTCCTAAATAACACAATATATGCGCATAGTATCACTGCATACCAACCAAAAAGTAGATCTTAATTCCAAATTTATGAGCTACGCTTTCTATAACCCGCGGTGAAAGATTGAGCTTTGGAGGAATTTATCCCCGAAATATCTAAAGAGGGTTGACTGCCAGCAATGCTATAAGAATCGATAACTTGAATGCCAATAACAAACTTCAGATAGGCGCTTAAAAATAGCCATCGGAATCATTGAAAGCCAATGCAGTAATATGCACTACCATCAGTACCAATAAAAAAAAAGGCACCCCGTAGGGTGCCTTCGCTTTTCTAAATCACCGCCTTCATGACGGTGGTAACAACTTTCCCGATTACCGCGAACTCGTCGAGTTTCTCCTCATTCACGATAAACGAATCATATTCTTCTTTGTTGTCTGAGATGACTTTATAGCCCTCAGCCATGATGTCGTATTTCAGACGTTTTATGTAAACGTGCTTACCAATACGAACAACATAGACACCGTGCTTTACGGGGTGATCGAGTTCTCGGGTATCGACTAATACTTCATCGCCGTCGCTCAAAGTGTCTTCCATTGAGTCGCCGTGGCAAATGATGATACGAGCATCTTCTTCTGTCAGGCCGAAACGTCTTAACCATAAGCATGGTAGGAATTCAGTTCTGAGTTGGTACTCGGTATCGTTTTGAGAACCAAATCCACAAGACGCATAAACGTTGTACACAGGTACGGCACACATATCGCCTATTTGAGAAGTGGCTTTCACAGACTTAACATTCGAAATCTCTGTGACATTGTCATCAGTATTGCGAGAAGTTCGACTAGCAACCTGCTGGTTAGTTTGCCCGCTACCAATATCAACTTGCCCTACAGACATATCTATTGGCGTCGAAGTTTCGCTAGGTGCTGATGCAGTTAATAGATATTTCGCTTCATCAAGATCCGTGACGTATTTCTCAATCAGCTGTTTTTTTACATCTGGGTGAAAATTGGAAATATGGTACTCCAAAGCCCGAGTACCTTCTTTAGAGCCTCGACTTAACCAATTGTTTCTCCTAGCTTTTTGAGCCACGCCTGAAGAAGAGTTAGCCATTCCATCTAACCCCACGAGTTCAGTACTCAGAAACCATTCCTTCATAAAACCACCAAAAGCACACATAAAAACACTAGACACACGAGCAGCAAGGTCGTAGCATAAGAACATATAAACACACTATAAACACAGTTTAAGTTCGATGTTGTAAGAGATTAACGAAGATAAACTGCAACTAACTAATAACTATATCACGTCAGTGGCGTAGTGGAAACGAGGCTAACCCTATGAATACTCAATATGCGTTGCATGCTGTATTTGGTTCCCCAGTAGTAAAACTTTCTGAGATTTCTGAACAATATTTTGGAATGAAGTACGCGACAGCCAAAGGCAAAGTAAGTGCGAATGAGTTCCCTATCCCCACCTTTCGACTTCATGAAGAAACAGAAACGAACAAAGGCACCAAAGCTCCTCTGTTTGTTTCTATTGATGATTTAGCTTTCTACATTGACCGCAAGCAAGCTGAAGCTAAGCGCGAGTGGGAATCGGTCTATGGCAAATTCGGCCACCATTAAGCCAGCTTAAAGCTAACCACTTTTCTTATGTTTCATAGTGAGTATCAGACATGGAAGTGAACCAGACAATGTGCGTCTTTTTAGCGGATGTACAAGAACAGTACAACGAAGCATGCAGCTTGTTTCGAGCACGACACCGTAACGAGCTAACAGACATAGCCAAAGCTTGTGGCCTTCGTTCAAACATGTTGCGTAACAAGCTTAATACAGAGCAACCGCACGTACTTTCTTTACCTGAAATGATGACAATTTCTAAAGCTACGGATGACTACGTAATTTTAGAAGTTGTACTGCGTCAGTTAGGGCTCGTGACCGCTCATATTCCTGAAGGTGAAAGAGAAACGTTTATTAAACGTGCTCTAGACAACTCTGTGATTGCTGGAGAAATCTCTCAACTTGCGTTAGACACGGCAGGCAAAAGAGTCCTGCCTCGCTCAACTCGAAACTCAATCATTAAAACGGCACAAGCTGGCATTAGCAACTTGGTGCTGCTCATTAACGACCTAGAAGACCGCACAAGTGGTGCACACCCTTTCTTATGTATGGGTGTGGACTTGCTAGCCAATGGTGCGCCTTTACCCGGTCTTACTTAATTACGGGGTGTAATTATGAAAAAACCATTTATCGCGATTCAAATCAACTCATTAGAAGAAGCACTCAACATCGAGAATGTTGCGGCACTCACTATCACCAAATATCAAGAGAACGAAGTCGAAGGCCAAGAGCAACTTCAAAATAACTTGATCGCAATGTGGCGTGGCATTCACAAGCAAGCGGGTGATGCTCTCGACCAGTTCAAGGTTTGCCAGAAGGAATCAGTATGAGAGTTCTACTCAAAACCATCACTTCAGGTGAAGACAATATTTATGTTTACGACGCTGGATATGTAGAAGGTGTGAAAGCTGCTGAAGCTTATTTAGCAGGCCCTGACGGATGGGGAGCTTCTATGTACTTCCCTTTGTATAAGGTCGAAGACTTCGCTCAAAACCAAACTCAAATTGCCAAGTTCCTTGAGCTTGCCAAAGAGAAACTCGGGATGGAGAAAGAACCATGCAATACGAACCTCACCCACAACTAATTTTTTAGGAGCAATGACGCCATGAGTAATCTCGAAAATCACCTTTTTGAACAATCATTTGAACTCATTGCACAGCGCTTTAGTTCAAGTAGCACAGAACAACAGCATGAATTGCTATGCCAATTAGATGCAATTTCTAAGAAGCAAACACCCATTGAAACACATCGTTCTCAAGCTGATGTATTAGCCGATATTAAAGAGGCAATGGACGGTGAACGTGCTCGTTTGTTTTTCGGGCATTCATTTCCTAGTTGGTATCGTAACGGTTCGATCGAACAAGTTTCACAGCTTCACCACTGGACGAGCTTAGATATGGGTAACCGCCACCTGTTTCTTGAAATGCTTGGTCTACGTGACTTAGGCCACTTTGATGATGAAGCGTTATATCAATTCGAACAGTTTTGTTTGTCAGCTGTGGGGGTGAACTGATGCTGAGTTATATAGCGGTAACCTTGAACAGCGGTGGCGGCGTGGTTCGTCACGCTGAAACCAATGAAGTAATGAGCCTTCACTTAGGCGAGTTTGATACGCCAAAACTTGCTATCGAGTCAGCCTGCGAGGCGTTGAACTGCGAACACGTTATGAATGGCGTGATCATAAAAGGCAATCACACTGGTGGTCACATGATTATGGACACACAGGAGTTTAGCGAATTATGAGTGACGTTACTTTTAGACCTGCTAAATCGACGGCTGACTTGCCTATCACTTCTCCAATACACAAGCCCTGCCCTGATATGGCGGGAATGGAGAACCCAGATCCAAAGAAACGAGAGCGAGCGCGCTTTTTAGTGTCGAAGTTGCGCGAAAAACACGGCATTAAAAAGCGTGTTAAGGGCAACTCTCAACCAATGAATTATGTGTGTAGTGAAAACGGGTGCGCTGAACCTTGGGGCTCGGTAAGTAATGCTAATCCAGGGGATGTGAAGCAATAAGCGATGAAGATTGAAACTCTGTACCATGTGGCCGGAGCCGTCCGGCCTATTGATGAAGTTAAAATTGCTAATGCCAGCTATGAAGCTGGTTTTTTAGGTTCCAAAATTCCTCACTACACAGAATACGAGCAGCAATTGCTCGATTCTGGTGTGGTTAAATCTCTTCCTGTTTACGACCGTGTTTTTAATCAAAAATCAAAACACGTTACAGATGTTAAGTTGGCAACTGAACATTTCAAAAGGCTAAATTCAAACTCCAAACCCAACCGCGAAGCGGTGGCCGAAAGGCCGGAGACACTAGGCTTGTCCAAGGGCGCAAAAGTCCGACACGAGAAACAGCGCTTAAAGTTGGCTCGAATCAACAAGCGTGTGAAGGTTATTGGGCAGCCCATTGGCACCAAGACAGAGCTTGATAGCCGAATGGGCCATGAAAGCTTTGATGCGTTATACGCAAGTACAGAGCGAAATACCGCGCGAGTATTGCCACTGAAGCATGAGAAAAGGCCCCCTTTCGAGAGGAAGCTCTCCCCTATCTCTCTTCAACTGCAAAAACGAGACTGGTCTGGGCAAATGCGCGCTCAAATTGTTACCCAGACGCCCGCAGGAAATGCACCCGAGGCTAATTCGGGTACTCGTTATACGGAAAAGCTAACACCAAAGAGCGTTTCTAACATGTTCGAGAGCGGTGCATATGTTGCCCAATGCCATGAAGGGTTTACTACATTTCTGACTTTGACTTTTACACCGGCACAACGTCACGCCATTTTTGGCGCGATGGATGAAGGTATCGATGCTGACGGCCCGTTTACTCCAGTAGAGTTTGAACGAGATACCGGTGATCTTATTCCTGGCAAAGATGGCTTGTATACGCGGCTACCAAAACAACCTTTCAAAATCATTAAACCACTCGATACCAGTATTGGGCGCGAAACTTCCCGCTTTCTCGATGGCAGCAAAAAGATGTTTCACCGAGGTTGGTACACAGAAGATGGTGACTACGTTTCTGGGCAGTTCAAAGCGAAGCCTTCACCCTTCGGCCCTGATAGAGAGAAAGCAGATTTTCATTATATGTGGGTAGCCGAAAGCCCCATGAATGAAGACGGCGAACCCAACCCACACGTTCACCTGTTGTTGAAGTGGACGGTCGATAAAAAGCATTTCAAAGATTGGGCTAAACGTTTGGAATCGCTATGGGGTCACGGCATGGCCCACATCGAAAGAATTAGACAGCCGAAAGCAGCCAGTACTTATCTCATTAAAGCGGTTGGTTATGCGGCCAAAGGTAACAATGCTGACCAAGGTTTGATTAAGGGGAATCGTTACAGCATAGCGAAAGTCTCACGCGCACCAAGTTGGGAAACACTCGCATCGTTTGAAGCCGACAATATCACAGCGGTTATCCGTGAATTGGGTTACAAGCTTGAACAGTGGAAAAAGCCTTTGCTGCGAACAATCTCACGTATCAATAAGCAAAAAGCTCAAACCGTGAAAGCGTCGAGTATCGCCAAGCAACAAGGCAAGCCTGAAGACCATCTCAAAAAACTGCAGTCACGAATTATTCGCTTAGAACATGCGGCCAATAAAACCACACAGCAAATGAAGTCCCGGCAAATGCACGCTTCTAGTGGTAACCGGTTCTCGATAACTTTTGACGGCGATGAGGCCAAAGAACGGATGGATAACTTCTTGATGTGGGCAGCTGGAGCCAGAGGTTGGTCGATGACTTGTCGTGATATCGATTGTAGCGATTTAAAGCAAGAAGCCGATGAAACTTATCAAGCGCAATATCACCACTTTTTAGAACGGCGGGCTTATTGGCGGTCGGTTCTTGGCGAACCTTACATACCCGAAGAACCCGATGAGGATGAAGTGAGTTATTGGCAAAGTGCCAAAGCGGATTATTTAGAAGGGAGATTACAATAATGCTAGTGACATGCCCAAAATGTGAAAGCAAAACTCGTATTGCAACCTCGCGTTCCATCAGTTCAGAAACGCGAGAGCTTTACTGCCAATGTTTAAACCTGAATTGCGGAAAAGTATTTGTAGCGCATACGTCGTTCTCGCATTTCATTGAACCAACAGGACAAAAGCCAAGCTCAGAGCTACAGCCCGAGTTGTGCAAAGGTGATGTGAACCAAATCGATATCTTTGAAGCAGAACAAGCAAGCACTTAAAACAAGCAGTCTAGACTACGGGTATTTTGAATAAATGAACCTTATTCCCAAAAAACGCCTTGATGCTTTGCTTGAAGTGATCTCAAAAAGAGATATGCCAGAACAAACTCGTAAAGCAGTGAAACTTGTGTTCGAGTCTGGCTATTCTTATGAATTGGCTTCGAAAAGAACAGGAGTATCGAGCAAGCGCGTGTCATTGGCTGTGCGCAAGCTGAACCAAATGGATGAGATTTTACTGAAGGCATATAGGGTGTGATGATGAATAGAAACTCAATGGATTTATATTTTGCTCAAGAAGCACTGAACGATGCTATGCAAACAAGCGAGAACCAGATTTTCTTATCCGCTTCGACCTGTGATAGCGAAAGAATCCGCAACCATGTTATTGATCTAGGGAGTTCACAAGAACTGAGCTTATCTGGTAACCCGTTAGCGCTACCGAATGGCGCGATGTTGACATTCCTACTTACTGATAGCCAAGTATCGGGTGGACACTCTGGCAATGCATATGTAATTAATTGCTTTGATGAAACGAATTATTCTTATATAAATGAGTTGGTTTCTTCATGGACACTGCTGAAAAAGCACAAGGCAGTCTTTTTCTCTGTCGACTGAAACCTATTAATACTCACTTATAAAGTTAGGTTTAACGATGGAACGCATTCAGCTTTTGAGAAAAGAAGCACTATCACTTCGCTATGCTATGGAGTTGTGCAGTAAAGGTCCTTCCACATATCCAACCCCAAACTTCCCAATAATGAACTGTAAGTTTGCGTCACTATTATTAACCTACCATTATTTTCAACTACTGGATGACGTTGAAATTACCATGGTCACTGGCTTCGGTGAAAAGATGGTTTCCCATGTCTGGCTAGAGATTGACGGCCATGTGTTTGATGTGACAGGTGACCAGTACAACCTTATTGAAGACTACCAGCTCTACTCCAAAATCATTGAAAAAAGACCCTACTCAAGCGTTCATATTGAAGAGCGCTCACAAAGTTACCTTTATCAAATCTTTGATCGCACTGAAAGAATGCCTCTCGAACGAAGCTATACAGCGTTCAAGCCTCGCTTTGTTAATCAGATGGCAGAGTCATATGAATACTTAAAACAAAGTATGGCCAATTCTAATAGAAAGCAAAAAACCTAAACTATGGGTTTACCATTATTCAACTTAAATAACATACTACGAAGGTTAAAATGTCTGTTAATTCAAAATTATCAATTACATTGTTCCTAGCGAAATGTGCCTATCTATTTGTACATATTGGCGTTGGGCTTGTATACATCTATATTTTCTTTGATTTGGCACAGACTGCTTACCCTGAGCTAAAAAACGATATCCTAACAACGGTAAGCTTTGCATCTATTACAGCTATTTGGTGCTCTTGGGGATGGGATGTAAAAAATAGCTTAAAGAGCACGACAACTAGCTACGAATTCCTATGCTTAAAAGTATCTGGTCTATTTGAATGTTATACCCTTCTTCTGTTATTTATCTTCCCATTAGTAGTTTCTATTACCACTGATATGAGCTTCTCTGATACGTTCAATTTTGCTATCACTGATAGTTTTGCTATTGGACTATCATTATGTATTTTTTCATTCAGGCCATTTATGAGGGATATGTTTGCCCACCCCCATGAGCTCGCAAGCAGATAAGGTTAAACTATTTAATGTGGTGCGAGGGGGTGTAATCTCTACGATCACTTCTTTCTAAAAAACGAACAAAAACGATCTCGGACGATCTCTAAATCCCCCATCTAAAACAGCCCCCGATGTAGATACATCCGGGGCTGTGTTCCAATACAACTACCGAAATAAAATGCGGTTCTAAGATCGCATAATTGCAGTGTGGAATTTTGGTGTGGAGGGGTGGGTGAGTCCGAACAGGGCCTGAGCGCCCTACTCCATCACTAATTCTATTCTCACTGCCTAGTTCTGATTTTCTTCTGTAGTTGGTGGCTTTTTGATGTGGGAACGACAGTACGAGCACGCTAGATGGAATGGGCTTAAGCTCAACATCCTCTCGACCGCCTTTGATGGTGGTAAGCGCTTGCAAGTGAGCGAAATCCCCTACTCTGACCTACCACACATCAAAGTCATGGGAACAAAAGCCCGTACCTACACAATTGAAGCGGTATTCGTTGGTTCCAGTTCTCTGGCTGATGCTAATACCCTCATTGAAAACCTAGAAGCAACACCAACTGGCGATCTAGAGCATCCTTGGTTGGGTGAGCTGCCGCTTGTCTTTGAAGACGTATCCCAAAGCATCAGTACCAAGAAAGGCTTAGTCACGCTGAGCCTGAAGTTTGCTCGTGCTGGCTCTTCCCCTTCAATCACTGCACCGACTTCCGTTCGTACAAAAACGCAGGCCAACATAGTCGAGAGCTTGTCGAAACGTTCTTTCGTAAAAGAAGTAAACGGCTTGGATGTATCGGACATTCACAGGGTTCAAAGTGATGTCACCAGCGCATTGAACGTGTTGGTCGACATCACCAACCGTTTGAACCTTGAAGATGAAAACCTTCAAGACATTAACTACGCCATCAATAAAGCATTTTCGGCAGTGAGTAGCCTCAGCACCAACCCAACTGAGTTCGCTGACCTATTTTCTGCGTCAGTGAATGCGGTGGCCGATGGTGTTCAAGCTGAGCCTAATTCAAGTAATGAAGCAGTAGACAACTCGCGCAGTGCTCAAGCTTTACTACTAGGTGAAGTGAAACCGGACACGCCAACTCAGCACCACAATGTACAAATGGTGACGGGCGCAGTGAAGATGAACAAAGACATCACACACCTAGAGAAAGGCGACCGTTTTGATATTACGCAGTCGGCTAAGCAGCCTGAAACCATCAATAATGATCTATCTACGTTGATTGTCGGTATCGATGAGCGCATCAAAGAGACCACCCAAGTATCGACGCTTGAAAGCATTGAGTTGTTCGACGCAGTCACGACATTAAAAAGTAATGTAAAGGTTCAGCAGGATAAGGTGGTCAGCGGCACTGCGCCTCATAGAACGGTGCAATCACCACGCTTTCAATCCGCGCTGACGATTGCGCACGATGAGTTCACTCAAGAAAAAATCATCACCAAAATGAATGCGCTGCAGCACCCGCTCTTCATTCGTGGTGATATTGCCGTGAGGGATGTGTCATGAATACGCTAACGATGCACATTGATGGCAAGCCGCGCACCTTCTATCAAGCGAATATCAACTACTCCATTGAACAGCTGGCCCACACGTTCAGCTGCTCAATTGAGCCTATGAGTATTGAAAGCCCGTTATCGGTCGAGTTCTTCCTTAACGACAAGTCGATTCTGATTGGTCAGATTGATGGTGTGTATCCCAATACCGATCCAAGCGCTCACGCTGTTTCCATTTCTGGCCGCTCGAAGAGTGCCAACATGATTGATTCACGCATCACGATGGATGCACTTTATAACTTGAACGTGGAAGAGCTACTTCGCCATGTCGCCAAGCCATATGGTTTGAAAGTGAAAAGCCTGGTGAAGAGTATGCCGGTCATCCCCGAGTTTCAGATAAATGCCGAATCACCGGTAGAGAACGTGGCGCAGCTCATTCGAGAGCAAGGCTTTATGTTGGTTGAGCGCAATGGCATGTTGATCATTGAAAACACCGCGCATGCAACTATCAGCAACATTGGCCTAGAAACGGGCAACAACATCGACAGCCTGAACATCAAGCGCACCTTCAATCAGCAATTTCACACCATTGATGTGCAAGGCCAGTGGGATGACGCAAGCTCACAGGTCATCAATCCAAACGTCGATAGCTCACGCACCATGGTGATCACCTGTGACCAATTACAAAACCGAGAAGCTTGCCTGTCTCGTGCTAAGTATGAGCGCAACCTCGCCATTGCTCAAAGCCTGACAGCATCAAGCACAATTGCCGACATATTCCCTGAGTTGGCCATTGATGGATTAAACCGAGTGATTCGAGTCGCTGACCAAGAGCAAAGCTTCAGTGAGATGTTGGTGATCAAGTCGCTTGGCCTATCAGTGTCTGAAAGCTCTACAGAAACATCGGTTGAGCTGTTTAGGCCGTTTAAGGAGCAAAGCTATGTCTAGTGCTCTGCAGCAACAACAGCGATTAATGGCCAGAATCAAAAACGTAATTGGTACCGGCACTGTCACAGGGGCAACCACAGGCCGGCTACAAATCAAAACCGCGACAGGCCGAACCAACGACAAGATAAAACGCGTGCACAACTACGGGTTTATGAGCCGTCCATTACCAGGGGCGAAAACTTACAACCTGTTCATTGGTGGAACCACATCTCGCGGCATTACCGTGAACGTAGAAGACGAACGTCACCAAATAGAGTTGCAGCCTGGTGAAGTCGCGATACTTGACGACAAAGGCAACCTTGTTCATTTCACGCAGCAAGGCATCAAGATACACGCCTGCGCAAAATTAGAAGTGATATCGGCGCAAGAAACCACAGTGAACGCAACGGCTGTGAACGTTACCGCACCTAAATCCACGTTTTCCGGTGATGTAGAAATCGGCGGTAATCTGAAAGTCACCAAGAACGCTGATGTGACCGGTTCTGTGGGTGGCGCGTCCGGTAAGTTCGGCGGTGTCAAAGTTGAAAAGCATGACCACGACTACACCGACGATGGGACAACAAGAATAACCAAGGGGCCAAATAAAGGATGAGTCATTTCAACTTAACCGCCCTGACAGCGCCGCTCAGCTCTACAGAGGGATTAACCCACGCCGTTCTGCAGAGTGTTTATAACTACGCCGAATCCACTCAAAACGATCGCGCCCGTATGGCAAGCAATAAGCGTGGCGGCACTTGGAGCAATGAGTTGATAAACGTGGTCGGCTCTCGTGATTGGACGCTCAAGCGAGCAAAGCTGACAGACGAAACGCTCAGCCTCGCTAAACGGTTTTGTGAAGAGTCGCTCGCTTGGCTCATTACAGACGGCCACGCTAAAGCGGTTGAGGTTTCAGTATGGCGAGAGAAGCCAAATCAGATGGGGCGTAATGTGATGATCACCTTAGCCGATGGCTCTCAGTTTGATGTTCCACTTTCAAAGGTTAACCAATGAGTACACAACGAAGCCTAGACAGTTTAATTGCACGCGCAGAAGCTAATCTGGTATCTACTACAGGGCAAAACAACCCCGCAACCAAAGCGATAGCCGCGGCCATTGCAGGCGTTAGCTATGGACAATATGGTTATCAAGATTTGCTTTTCAGGCAACTGCATCCAGAGACCTGCTCTGAAGAGTGGTTATACCTACACGCCAATCGCCATAAAGCCCCTCGATTGTTGCCCACGTTCGCAACGGGCCGAGTACAGTTCATTGAGCTTGATGGCACGGTGGTGATCAAGAAAGGCACCCGTTTAACACATGCTAATCATGAGTACGAAACCACCAAAGAACAATACAGCAACGTCCCCGTTGATGTCATTGCTCTTGAATCTGGCGTGGAGAGTAATCTTTCCGAAGGCGCAGTGCTTACGCTAAGCGAAGGGTTGAGCGGTATTGACCCAAACCATGTGCTTTCACTTGGCATTGGCGGAGGCGCCAATATTGAAGAACTAGAGCACTGGCGAGTGCGTGTCATCGTTGCCTTTGAAAAGAACGAACTGATTGGCAAAGCGGCAGATTACGAAGTGTGGGCGGTATCGGCTCACTCGGATGTGGATTTTGCTTGGGCGCTTGATAACACCCCACAACGAGGCATGGTTGAAGTGTATATCGGTGCGCGAGACAACGACCCAACGTTAAGCGGTGAAGTGGTCAACTTAGTGCAAGACACCTTTGAAGACAATCGACTCGCAGGTTGTCACCCATTGGCTCACCTACCAGAGCAAGTCCCAATCAATATCGAGATCCAAGGTATTGAAGACCAAGTGGTGCGTGACGATGTGGTCACTGCACTCGAAAACTTAGTGAAAGAGAAAATGGGCAACATCGACCCGACAACCCAAAAGCCGGAGTCCATCACCAACACTGAAATTGTTTTAACTATTTCTACCGTGACCAACAACTTTATTGTTCGCTCTCCGGTTGGAGAAGTCGCCATTAACAACAATCAAATACATGTATTAGGAGGTGTGACGTGGACACCTCCGACTTAATTATTGAATACAGTGCCGGTGATTTTGAAGGCGCCTATCAAGGGTTATTACCCAAAGGCGAATATTGGCAAGACACCGAGAACCTAGAGCTTGCCAGCACCATTAAAGGCATTGCCAAAGACTTCAAGCAAACCCATGACGAGATTGAGTTGTCGCTATTAACTGAGTTTGAAGAGCAACAATTTGGTTGGAAAGTGTCGGACTATCAAAGTTTGTTAAACACCACGGCTGGCCAGCAAAGTGGTTTGGTGTTTGATGAGGTTAGCGAACCTAATCTTATTTATGGCTCTTTGTACGATTCGTTTCGGCACTTGAGCATTCAAGAATGGCAAGCATTTGAAAAGTACCGTTTGCCACACACTGAAGTAATTTGGATATATCACTCAGCCTTTGTTGCTCATCACCAAATGGCGAACTATCGACATATTAGAAACCTGCACAAATACGAGGTAACACAATGAGTTTATTGATTACTGATGCGGGTATCGCAGCTTCAATTCGAGCTGGCGAGCTTGGCATTAGTTACAAAATAGCAGAAATCAGTATTGGCACTGAGGGCTATACGCCTACAGCAGACCAAATCAATCTACGCAATGAAGTACAACGCAAAGCCATTACTCGCGGAGAGGTTGCGGCGTTAGGTCGACTGCATTTCGAAACCGTGTGGGATGGAACAGAAGCCTTCGAAGGTAAGGAGCTCGGTTACTGGCTCGATGACGGAACCCTTTTCGCCGTTGATAGCCGCGATGGTGAAGTCATTACTTATAAACAGAAAGATACGGTTGTTATCGAAGCGTGTGAGCTTAACTTAGCCGCGTCCACCATTGATAACATCTCGGTGGAGTTACTTGAGGCTTATAGTGCTACAGAAGAGCGCTCGGGTGTTGCAAAGATTGTGACGATGAACCAAGTGGATGAAGGTGAGGATGACCATTCAATTTTAACGGTTAAGAAGTTCTTGTATTCGTTAGGTGTTCCCCATGTTGTTGATAAACTGACTAGCGCTTTATGGTTAAAGCTTTCGGCTAAAATATTTCCCGTTGGTGCGGCTATCCCGTGGTTTACGGATGTTGCTCCAGATGGCTTTGCCATAATGAAAAATCAAGCGTTTGATATCAATATATACCCCGAATTAGCCAAAGTATTCACTAACGGGGTTATCCCAGATATGCGTGGTTGTGGCGTAATGGGGAAAGAAGATGGTGATCATGTTGGCGCTTTCGAAGCGGGTGAAGTTAAATCTCATGGACATCCTAACTCTACGGTCAAATCAACGAATTTAGGCAGCAAAAGCACGTCATCAGACACTCACTACCATAAGGTTGATTATAGTACTCGCGCGACCGCTGAAAATGCCTCCAATGATACTGGTGGATGGAATTATATGTTTGATGATGGCACAACAAGGAATACCCCATCCGATACGCACAATCACTCGGTGACTATTGGCTCTCATGCTCATACCGTTGCTATTGCACTGTTTGGTGCACTCAAAAATACAATAGATCACCGAAAAGTAAATTGGATAGTGAGGACAGCATAATGACATTATTTTTTGCCCAATCTCAAACAGTTGAAGTATCTCGTTTATCGCGTGATGGTTGGTGGCTAGAAAACACTTCTGAACATGTTGTCAAAGGAACAGCGTTAGGAGAGGACTTTACCCAAGATATCTATACCCCGTCGAGCAAAGGCATGATCGCTCAATATGACCGGGGAAACAAAACTTGGTCTGAAGAGATTGAGGATATGACATGGAAAACGTTTTGGGATAAAAATGGGAATGACTTTGTTATCGGTAAGCCTAATGGTGACTATCCCCAATGGGTTATCAAAGACATGCCACCTGAGTATAACAAGGACACTCAAACGGTGCTTCATTCAGATAAAATGGGATGGGTAGTACATGAAATCCTGCTTGGTCGTTGTTTTTATGATAAGTGGGGCAATGAGTTTTTAGTTTCTGATTACAACTTCGAATTGCCGAGTGAGCACTCTTGGGAAGGACCACCTAAACCTGAAGAAGGCCGAGCTTTTAAACTGGTGCATGGGGAGTGGGTATCGTTTGCTGACCATCGTGAAAAAATGGCCTACGCCAAGGACCGTGATAATAACTATGTGAGTGACTATCAAATTGATGAATTAGGCGAATTACCTAACACGCATACTTTACTCGAGTATGGTCCTTATGATTCGTGGTCAGGTGATAAGTCTGGTTGGCAGTACGATATAACTCGTCACCGTCCATATAAAGCTGATATTGAAAAAGTATGGCGTGACGCTGAGTTCAGTCGCGTCCTCAACCGCATCGACCAATACGAGAGAGACCAAAACTACCCTTCGGAATTACGAACGTCACCATTGACTATTGAGCAATACAATTTGTTGCTCTTAGACCGTAAGTTACTTAGTGACTACCCGAATATCGAAGGTTTCCCGTTTTGTGAGCGGCCAAGGCTATCAGGACTTGCGACTTAACCTTATCAAACCCAGCTCCATGCTGGGTTTTCTCTTCCTGCTCTCTGAACTTCTATATCTCGACACTAGAAATGCCATCAGTCCCCTTTAAAACTCAACGAGATACACTGCTTATGGGGGAACGAATCAACTAGCCACAAGAGAGAAATCAATGAATGAATCAGAGGCAAAGGCACTCGTCGTATCACTACTCGATGTCACTGGCCTAAAGAAAATCTTAGCCTCCGTTAGTGCAACCCTAATCAGTTTTGGCGTGAATGACGCACTCCAAATTTTGTCTGTTGCGGTCGGTATTGGCGCAGGCATTATGGCTATTCGTCACTACGCTATTGCAACCAAACTCAGCCAAGCGCAGCTGGACAAGTTGAACTCAAAAAAAGAGGGTTCAGCATGAGCATAAAAACCAAAGCAGTACAGACTGTGGTGTGCTCTGTTGCCTCCGTTCTTGCCATTGTTTTTACCATTGATTCAGAGCTTACTACCAGTGAGCAAGGCCTCAGCCATGTCGCGAATGAAGAAGGTTGCAGGCTCAAACCCTACCAATGCAGTGCCGATGTGTGGACTGCGGGGCTTGGGCATACAAGCGGCGTCACACCAGAGATGGTGTTTACCGAGCAACAAGCGGCTGAGTATTTTGTTGAAGATATCTCAGCTGCCGAACAAGTGGTAAACAAACACATCACCCAAACCGCTAGCCAGGGCGAATACGACATGATGGTGAGCTTTGTCTTTAACCTTGGCGCCGGCAATTTCACGCGTTCGACCTTACTGAAGAAGTTTAACCAAGGTGATCATCAAGGCGCTTGTAAGGAGTACCCAAGATGGGTGTTTGTGAATGGTAAAGACTGCCGACTCAAGCAAAGCAACTGTGCCGGCATTCCTAAACGCCGAACCAAAGAACAACACGTTTGTTTGAATGGGTGGTGATCATGCTAAATCAATATCTAACTTTGTTTAAAGCCATTGCCTTTGCTGCCGTCCTTAGCGGTGTCGCTTATTGTTCGTATGACTACGGCGTAACCACCACTGAGGTCAAAGCCTTAAAAGCACAAAATGCCCTATGGGACAAAGTAGAGCAAAAACAAAACGAGGCTTTTCAGCTCGCCGTGAAGCTCGCGAACCAAAAGCCAGATATTCGAATTGAGTTTCGAGAGATAGAAAAAGAGGTGATCAAGTATGCTCAAAAGAGCAGTGATAAGCAGTGCGTTGTTAACGATCCTGACTGGATGCACATCCGCGCCCAATCAGTGCGAGCGCATAATCGAGCAATCGGTATTCAGCAACCCTCCACCATCCCTGATGGTGCCGCCAAAACCGCTACAGGTTACGAGCGAGACGCCGAAGTCTTAGCGGAAGATGTGGCGAACCTGCAAACCTGTGCTGAAAATGCTCAGAAGCTCTTATCGCTACAAACTTGGATAAGGGCGCAGCTTCTAGACGAGCTGCAGTAAAGATAAACCTATCAGTACTCGATACTAAGCCGCATCCAAACGTTTATATTCTTTAGGGGTGATGACCGGTTGCCCCACAACATCATTCAACTCTTGCATCATATCAATGAGCGGTAGCAGTTCGTTCTTGTGGAACAGCCAATCCACTTTGTTCAAATCCAGTGACGTAATACTCTCGCGTCGAATGCTCATCAACTCGATTGGCACACGGTGAACCGAAAGCACCTCGTTCATGGTTTGGTTCTTCACTTCTTTGTATGAGTCTTTAGCTTCTACTTGACCAATTGGCTTAAGTTCTGGAGCTTTGGTGTCTTTACCTTTGGCATTTACAAATAAGTTTTTAAACGCCATGCCTTCTTGAGCCTGCAGTTGTTTTTTTATGGCCTTTTCTTGTTTCTCTGTCATGGTTGGCTCATTCATATACAGCAAGTAACCTGCATGGTTACCGTTACGGTAGTACTGACGACGAAACAAGGTGGCATCATCGTTCAACCAGATAGAAGTCAAAGAGCTAATGTGACTAGGCAAACCATACAGCTCTTGCGCTACATCGTAATCGCCCAAGTGGAACACTTGGCCTTTCTTGTAGTCGATACGCCCGTCATCATCGTAAGCTCTTGGCTTATACGTCCAACCTAAGTCTTCACGTCTACGCATATACAAAGCAGGTATGTGTTTGAGCTTAATAGGCTCACCCAGCCCTCCATAGCCTCGAATGACCTGTAAGTAGGCATTGCCAAAGGTTAAGTAGTCTTGAATAAAGCGCTTTGCATCTTGGCGTGAAAGCAATCCACTCAGCTCAATGGCATGCATTAACGTATTGCGCTTAAACTCAATCGCACTCGAATGCATCGGGTTCGTGCGCAGTGCTTTGGCTAAGGTATCGAGCGCAATCGGTGGTTCGTATAAACCATCAACCAACGCCACTTCTAAATAGCTGAGAATGTCGCTGTTCATCACGCTCACGGGGTTAGAAAATTCAATCTCAATCACTTGGCCTCTCCAAAATTAGGCTAGAAGAACTCGACACTGGTGTTGGTGTCATTGTTTATATCAATCGGCTCCCAACGCATCACATGCATCGAAGCCCAGGCTAAATCGGCATGAGAGCCAATTTTGCTGCGGTTAGAAACAAAGGTAATTTGGTTACTCACCTTAGTGGTTTGCTGGCGGATCATTAAGAACGAGTGAACGAGATCATCCCATTCAGCTTCGAACTGTAAGCGGCCACTGTTAATGATTTCTCTCGACTTGTAGGCCATTAGTCGCTTCACTTCGGGTGAGTAATCCAGCTCGACCAGAGCTGGGTAAAACTTACGAACCAGCTCAGCGGTAGCCGAGCCCACGCCACTGGTATCCATGGCCATGTACACCACATTGTATTTCTCAGTAATGCCGCGAATGGTGTCAGCCTGTTGCTCATAGCTGGAGCCTTTAAGGCGAACCCGCTCAATAAATCGGAACACGCCGCCTTTACGTCTAGGCTTTAACGCCACCACTAAGCCTGCATCATCCGAGCTTTCACCCGTACCGCCACCTCTTGGGTCATAACCGACCAATACTTCTGCGTTACCCACTGGCCTTGCTTTCTCGTGGTCGACATCTTTCCAAAGTGAACTGTCTGCCTTACAGGCCAGTAGCGCCTTAAGAGAGAAGAATGAAGCGCTGTCGTCCAAAAACTTACAACGCAACAGGTTGTCGAAAATTTCTTTAACCGGATATTTGCGCTTGAGCTTATCCATGTTGAAGAAGGTCGCGCCTTTCTTAATCGCATCATCCACTGTGATCATTTGACGGAAGATAAAATCAACACCCAAAGCACCGGCTTTTAGCGCCTTGTGGCTAATATCAATGCCGTGCTCTTTCTTGCCTTGCCATTTGGAGTAGGCTTCATGGGCCATAGTGGAAGGTGTCGAAATGTAAGTGGTACGGAACTGCGATTGCATCGACATACCGCCAGCGTAATTATCTAAATCTGCAAAGCCGGGGATCCAGAACACCTCATCCCAATACATGTGGCCGTTAAAGCCTTGAGAGGTCGCTACGTTGGTGGACATAAAACCGAGGTTCGCGCCGTTGCTGAGCTCGATATCGTCCTTACCTTTTAGGTCAACTTCACCAATCTCTAGCGCAAACTTACGAATGTAGTTTTTGAAGATATACGACTGCTTTTTCGACGCAGAGATAAACACCTGGTTGTCGCCAGTCAGCACCGCATCTTCAAACGCTTCAAAGGCAAAATAGAACGTAAGACCAATCTGCCGCGACTTAAGATAAAAGCGCACTTCATTGATCTCATCGTTTTGCTTATGGCCATGAATGTCCTTTTGGTATTCGAAGAAGGTTTTCTCTCGATACTCGTCCAACATCTCTTTGGTGATGTGGGATACATCGTTCTTCGTCTTATTTGGCTTGCGACCACGCTTATTCTCGCCATCACTTCGGCCAGCTGGTCGGTTGCGCCTTTGCTCAGCTTCATCACGTTTGAATTGCTGTTCGAGTAACATCTTGAGCTCACGCTCTTGGCTCTCAAGCTTTTGATCAACCCACATCAAGTAAGCAATGCGCTGTCTCATCATTAATTCGACGGGCGCGTCATCCCTCAGCGTTTTCCAATCAAACTGAGTTATCCATTTTTGAACCGTGCGTGTGGCTACGCTAACCGTTTCTGCAATTTCAGCAGGCTTACGTTGGCGTAAAAACAGTCCCAAAGCTTTCGTTTGGTCGGCGGTATAGAGCGGTTCGCTAACAACATTATTTTCCATGTTTGCATAGTGCTACAGCGCCGGTGATTACTCAGCTTGAACGATTTCTATATCAAGCGTTTAGAACTAGGACAAATACAAAAAGGCGGAGGCATTGGGTAAATTGGAATCATCGAATTTAGGAGAGTTTAGGCATGTTCCAATCAGAGCTAATTTGTATTTTACAGGCAGGAGCAACCATTGATGGTCGAGTCATTGAGCAAAAAATCATTGATGAGATTGCAGAAACTTACAACCCAGACATCTATACAGCTCGAATTAATGCAGACCATTACCCATGGAGCAACAAGTACGGCTCTGTCCTCTCTGTCGAAAAGAAAGAAGACAAGCTATTCGCCGTACTGAAACCAAATTCAATGCTTTTGCGTATGGCTGAGCAAGGACAGCTTTTACATACCTCATGTGAGTTCTATGAAAAGTTTGCAGACACAGGGAAAGCCTATCTGACCGGATTGGCCCTGACTGATGAGCCTGCATCGTTAGGTACGACCCAGATTCAACTGTCTGCCAGCAACAAAGATAAAGCGTGCGTCCCAACGAGCTTTCAAATTACCCCAGAACAACTCTCGAAAGACACCGAGGAAGAAGCCTCGATGTTCCATACATTTAAACGCTGGCTTAAGGGCGAAGGTGAACTTGAGCAGCTCTCACAACAACAGGAAGAAGACGACATGAGTAAAGAACTTGAAGAGCTACTCAAGCAAAGCATTGAGCAAGGTAAACAAAATCAGCAACAACTCAGCCAGTTAAATGAGCAAGTTGAAAAGTTAAACACCAATGGTAAGCCGCCCGAGCAACCCGCTGAACCTGAAGACAGTACGGATGTCACCGAACTAAAAGACCAGGTAGAGACTTTGTCTTCACAGGTAGAAAACCTAACTGGCCAAATTGAAAAGTTCAGTAAGTTAACCGATGAAGAGCAGCGCAAGTTAGCCGGCGAAGGTAATGACGAAGAGCGCTACTTATAGGCTTCGACACGCCCTCAACCCATAACGAATTGAATTAGGTAAGAACATGCAAAAGCAGACCAAAATAAAACTCAGCGCCTACGTGAAAGCCGTGGCAGCGCAAAACGATGTGGATGATGCAACCGAGAAGTTTAACGTGAGCCCGAATGGTACTCAGCGCATTATCGCGGCTATCCGTGAAAGCAACTGGTTCCTAGGCAAAATCAACATCATCTCAGTGAAAAATCAAAAAGGTGAATCCATTGGTCTTGGCGCTACGGGCATGATTGCCAGTCGTACCGATACATCGGGTTCGGGCAACCGTACACCGAAAGATCACTCAAGCATGGGGGCGATGCCTTACATGTGTGAGCAAACAAACTTTGATACCGCGCTTCGTTACGCAAAACTGGACGCGTGGGCGCACCATAAAAACTTCAACGCCTTGATAAGTAAAGCAACCCGAGAGCAGATTGACGCCAATAAAATCACGATTGGTTGGTATGGCGTAAGTGTCGCTAAAAATACCGATGCTAGCGCTAATCCGAACGGTGAAGATGTGAATAAAGGTTGGTTCCAAGCCATGCGTGATCATAACGAAGATCGCTTAATCACCACGGGACAAAAAGCGGATGGTGAAATTCGTATCGGTGAAGGTGGTGACTTCATCAACCTAGACCTAGCCGTGCTTGAAACGAAAAACCTACTGCATGACGCCTGTGAAAATGATTCAAACCTTGTGGCCATCATCGGCTCTGACTTGCTTGCTTATGACAAAGCCAAGTTCTACGAAGCGCACGGTAATACGCCAAGCGAAAAAGGCAAAATTCAAGAACTGCAAGTCATCGGTACCTATGGCGGTCTGCCTGCAGTGAAAGTACCAGGCTTCCCTTCTACGGGCATCATGGTGACCAGTTACGACAACTTATCCATCTACATTCAAGAAGGTTCAGTTCGCCGCTCTGCAGGTAAGAAGAACGACGAAAAAGACCAAATTGAAAACTTTGAGTCGATGAACATGGCTTACGTGCTCGAAGAAGTTGGCAAAGCCGCAGCCATTGAATTCAAAAACGTGAAGCTTTGGATTAACGGTGCTTGGCATTAAGCCAACCGCTAGAAACTAACACCCCCTCAATGCAGGCTCTATTGCTGTTTCAGATGCGCTTTGGTGCTAACTGTTATTCGCGATTGTCGGCCTGCATTCCCTAACCCTGTAAGGATACATCATGGAATTTGTCGGTGATAAAAACGAGCGCTATGAATCTGAGTTGCCAGCCACGGACAAATATCCAGCCCTGAAGATTTCAGAGTTTCAGTCTCTGTTCCATTTCCAAAGTAATGAAACAGAGGCAGGTATTCTGCATCACGCTACGGTGTCACGCATCAAAGTGCATTCTGAACTTAAAGACACCTTAGTGCCTTTTGCTAGTTTGACGGAGTTATCGCAAGAACGCTTTGGTAATGATGACTCGGCCGAAACACTTTATAAGCAGGCCGTATTCGCACTAACCGCCGCTCAACTAATCAGTGTGCAAATGAGTGGTGACACCACCGCCGAAGCGGCAGACAGACAAGAAGCGCTCACCAGTAAGAAAGAAGAGTGCGAAGTGCAGTACCGCCAAGCCATAGACATGTTGATTCACGCAGAAGAAACCTACTGCTTTGAGAGGGTGTAATGAAAGCGCTGCAAAGCTTAACTGACCTATTCAAAAGCCATGTCACTGACGCGGCCAAAATGGATGTATGGGCGGAGGATGGCGCCTTATTTTGTGGTCAGGGTGCCGATGTCGATGGGTTTGAAATTGAATATACCGCCATCGTTTTCTTGCAAAGCGCCAAGTTAGAGCCGCAAGTGTTGTTTATGCATTTAGTCAGCTGGCTCAATAAGTACGACCCAGAGCGAGCGGAAAAAGGCTTGCCCATGCCGACGTTCGCCCTAGAGCCTCTCGATAAAGGTGCGTTTGATCTCAAGCTGAAAATTGATATTCGTGAAGAGTTCGACCTTCAAGAAAACGAACAAGGCAATTGGAAGCAAGGTGATACCCGTTATGAATGTGTCAGTGGATTCGAAGCGCGAGCCGATGAGGACCAACTCGGTGAATTGGTCTACTTTGTCGGCCACTTAGATGATTTGCCATGAGTGAATTAACACTCGTGACGCCTGAGCAATTGACTCAGGTTGTGGAAAGTTTAGTGCTGACGGCCAGTGATAAGTTTGAGCTGAATAAGCGCATGGCCAACCGAGCACGGCAGTTCTTTCGTCAGCAAATTCGAGCTCAGCGAGATATAGACAACAACCCGTACCAAAGCCGAACGCGGCGAAAGGCAACCCAACTATGGGATGGCACTCAAGCGCAGAACACCGTGAACAACAAAAACATGTTGCTGGGTTTTGGCAAGGCGTTAAGAACTCACATTACAGAAGAGAGCTTTGAGGTTGGCCTAAAAGGCGTCGCAGGTCGCATTGGCCAAGAGCACAACCAAGGCGCTCAAGTGTCGTTTACGACTCGCGTTAATGGTCACTACAACAGCAAAACAGGTCAATGGGCAGGTGGCGTGAAAACTAAGCGCAATTATCAAATGCCTAAACGAACCTTCATTGGTTGGACGCCTGCTCTAGAGCGAGAGTTACTCGCCATGGCAGCGGAACACTTTGCATTAGAGGATGCAGCGTAATGGATAAACAACAAGTAGAGAAAACAGCGCTACCCACTTTCAAGATTAAGCCAGCGAAAACAAGTTTGATCGTGAAAGACCCAACAACCCGAGAGCCATTGAAAGCGGCAGGTGAAGATAAACCCCGTAACGCTTACTGGCTACGTCGACTCGCTGAAAAAAGTATCGTGGTCATCGATAAAACAGCCAAGCCCACAGCCAAGAAGGAAACTAAATAATGAGTATTGGTTTTGCTGAAGTACCCAGCACCGCTCGCGTTCCCGGTGTCTACATTGAAATTGATAATAGCCTGGCAAACAGCGCAGAAGACCTGCAAATTATCTTAGCTATCGGTAATGCGGTTAGTGACGCAACGGTCGCGCCAAACAAGGTCACGCTTTGTATGGATGAGACGATTGCTGCAGCTTCGTTTGGTGCCAATAGCGACATAGTGGAAATGATCACCTATTTCCGTAAGCAAGATAAGACCATGCCTATCTTTGCGGTCAGTGTTGAAGATAGTGATACCGCAAGCGCCTTAGCCGTGTTGGGTGACGTTCAGTATCACCACATCATGTGCTCATTGAACGACAGCACCACCATTCGTGAGTTAGGGGCTTTTCTTGAAGAGCGATATGGCGCATTAGAGCAAGTACCAGGCATCGCGTATCTACCTAAGAAAGGCACACACGCAGAGCTCATCACCTTTGCACCAACAAGCAATTGCGCGTTAATCAACTTTCTGCCCATCAATAACTTGGAGGATTCTGCAGAAGCGCCATTGTCTGACGCGGCAGCGATTGGCGCATGGGTTGGTCAAATCGCCCCGTCATTGGCCATCGACCCTTGTAGGCCCCTGCAAACGCTCAAGTTAAACGGTGTTTACTCATTGGCAGCACAAGAGTGGGACTGGGCTGAACGTAACCTCTTTTTGTATGAAGGGTTAAGTACCTACACTGTGAACTCAGCGAATGAAGTGTTAGTCGAGCGCGCCGTTACCGCTTACACCGAAAACGCAGCTGGCGTAACGGACAACAGTTACCTTGATGTCATGACGCCGGCAACCGCCATGTATTTTCGTCAGAAACAGCGTTCGTTGATCTTAAGTGTCTACCCTCGCCATAAAGTCGCGAAAGACGGAACCAAGTTCGCCAAAGGTCAGCCGATAGTGACGCCAACCATGTTCAAAGCCAAGCTGTTGACCTTGTATCGAGATTTGGAATACCAAGGCATCGTGCAAGATTTCGATGGCTACAAAAAGTCGCTCATTGTCGAGCTCGATGAAACCAACAAGCAGCGCGTCAACTACCAAGATTCACCGCAGTTCGTGAACGGTTTGATTATCGTTGCAGGCAAAATTCAATTTAGGAAGTAAGTCATGGGAACAAAAATCACTAGCCGTGCAGTCCTCAACGCCGGCTCATTAGGGCGCCTACCCATCAAAGAAGGGGCGGAATATGGCCTCGGCAACATGAAGCGCGAAACCATAATGGGAGACGATGGCCCTTTGGGTTTCTCGGAACAGTTCTCGGATGCGCCTTTCGTCAAATGCACCATCATTCACGCTCAAGACACCGATGAGAAAGCCATTGCTGATTTTGTGGGTGAAGACATCACTTTAGAAACGAACACGAACCGCGCTTACACCTTGAAAGGCGCATGGACAGTCGACCCGCTTACGGTTGCGATAAAAGATGGTCAGCTTGAAGTACTCTTCAACGGTGACGAACTCATCCCGCAGTAAGGAGAAAGACCATGTTATCCATACTGATGAAACGAGAGGCTCAGAAGGCAAAGCCAGAACCGGTTGAAGCCTTTGAAGCTATCGACAGTGTTGACGTTATGAACGAGTCAACAGTAAGCCAAGCCGTTCGCACCGCTTTTGCTGATAAGCCCTGGGAAGAAACGCAACTCGTGTTTAAGCAAGACCAAAGCTACTTGCGCACCTTGTCGGGTTCGAAAGAGAAAGATCCGTACAAGCAAGAGCTCATTAACAAGTACCGACCATTGGTTGAAAAGCTACTGAACACTCACAAAGGCGACTACGGCAACCTCGATGTGATGTGGTGCTTTTATATGTGGCACTTTGACCTTGGCCAGTTTGAAGAGATCCACGATGACTTTCGAGCGGCCATCGATGGCGGATTAGAAACACCGGCTAATTTCAAAGTGAATGGTCAAACGGGCTTCTGTGATTACGTATTTAAGTACACGCACAAAGCGCACACCGAAAAGAAAGAGTACAAGCGCGAATACCTGCTTAAAGCCGTCAATGATTTACTGGCGGGTGAGCTTGCTACTAACGCCCCACTTAAAGTGAAAATGTTCCGCCTTGTCGGTGACTGGCACTTTGAAGCAGGCGACAAAGAAAAGGCGCACAACCTGTTTGAGATAGTGATGAAGCTAGATCCAAACAAAGGCGGTGTGAAGAAGAAACTTGAAGCATTACAAAAGGAGCTTGGCTATGACCAACCCCATTAAAGACGAGTCACAAGTCAAGGTCGCGGAGTTGGCCTCGCCTATTGAAAAAGACGGCAAAGCGCTTACGCATATTGATATCAGCAAGCCACACTCTGGGCATTTGCGCGGGTTGAGCTTGATAGATGTGTGCGGAATGAAGTTTGACGCGGGACAAACCCTATTACCTCGAATCTCTTGCTTGAACGAGCGTGACATTATCAATATGCCTCCAGAGAACTGGGCGCCATTACTCACGACGCTTGCCTCTTTTTTCGTTGCGACGGAATAGTAATAGATCGAGTTGAAGACTATTACGCAGATATCGCCCTTGTGTTCCATTGGCCCCCAAGCGAAATAGACAAACTCAGCTACGACGATCTATTACTGTTTCGTGAGCTTGCCCGAGAGAGGCACGAACAAACACCACAAGAGAGCGAATGAGCTCTCTTTTTTTGTGTCAACAAAAGGCTATCCAGAATGAAAATGAAACTGTCTGTTCTCATGGATATGAAAGATAAAACTTCAGCCGTTCTCAAAGGGATGAGTGGCGAGAGCGATTATTACGCCAAATCTATCAAGAAGGTACAGAAGACACAGGCTGATGACTCGGCCGCAATGGGGATGATTGACTCTTTAAAAACGTCACGAAAAGCGATGGACAAGAACGCTATTGCGGTTGCTGCGGTCAGCGAGAAGCTTGAGGAGTTAAAAGAAAAAGCAGCAGGCGTTGAATCCCCAAGCGCTGCGCTAACTGAAAAAATTACAAAGCAGCAAGCCAAGCTGAGCAAACTGAATACCGAGCAAGAGGGTTACAAATCCCATTTAGAGAAGCTCGATAGCCAGTTAAAAAAGACAGGAGTAAATACAGGGAATCTCGATGATGAGTACGACCGACTGAATCGAAGTTATAAGAAACACGGTAAGGAGATAGGAAGACTCAGTAAGCGTTATACCACCTTACAAAGAGTCATGAGCCCGATTCAAAAGCTGAACCGTTCCATCAAGTTTCCCAAAGTCGGCGCTGCAGCGGCAGGAAAAGGAGCCGCGCTGTTAAGTGGTTTAAGCTTTGCGGGGTTAGTGACGCAAGTGAATGGTGCTGCAGGTGAAATGGACAACCTGGCAAAGACATCGGCGACCCTAACCCTACCCATTCAAGAACTCCAAGCCATGCAATCCCAAGCTGAACATGCAGGGGTAAGCTCTGACGCATTGTCTAACTCAATGCTTCGCTTTACCAAACGACTTGGCGTGCTGCAAAAAACGGGTTCAGGTGCGCTAGGCTCTTACCTCAAGAAGAGTGAGAACGCGCTGCATAAAGACTTACAGGGAGCAAAAGACACCAAGCAGGCTTATGAGATGCTCCTTGAAGAGTTCTCTCAGCTTGAAACGCCGCAAGAGCAAATGGCCTTTGCCGATGCGGCCTTTGGCCAAGACGGTCGCAAAATGCTGATCATGTTGCGTGAAGGCACTGAAGGATTAACGGCGGCGAGAAAAGAACTCAATGCATTGGGTGGCGGTGCGACTGCAGAAGATGCGGCGAAAGCGGAAGCCTACAATGATGCTCTGCAAAAAATCGAAGAAAGCGTTCGCTCTATGAAGTTTGCAGCACTTGCCCCCATCATGGAAAAAGCAACCAAAGCATTCACTCAGTTTTCTGAGAAATTTAAGAACGCAGCCTGGCGAACCGATTTTATCGAAAAGCTTATCCAAACCGTGGACGGTCTTTATCAAGGTTTTGAACTGCTAGGTAAAGGGCTTATTTGGTTAGCGCAAAACTTTAAAGGGATTCTGGCGACGGTCGCCATTTTGAAAGTGGCTCTGATTGCTTTAAATGCGGCGGTTCTGGCAAACCCTATCGGACTCATGGTGGCCGCTGTTGCTGCTGCAGTAATCGCGATTACTTATTTAATCGATAAGTTCATTGGCTTAGACAAAGTCATTAAATGGATTGGTGACGGCATTGGCTGGTTATGGGGTAAATTCAAAGCGCTGATCAACAAACTGCCAGATGCGCTCATCCCCGATGGGTGGAAAATTCAAACTGATGAAGCTGGTCAAGAAGTCGATAACTTAGCCGCTAAACTCAACCGTATTGAAGACAAGAGCGCAACACTTGGCATTACGACCAATGAAACCCAAAACAAAACTGAGCGAACCCAAACCGAGCAGGGATACCACGCTTATCAAGCTGGAGGGGTTCAGCCTATTAAGCAAAGAACAGCTTATAGTCCTCTAGGTAACCAAACCGTGAAAAGTAAATCTGAAGTGTCACTCACCATCAAATCGGATAAGCCAGTCGCTATTGATAAAGCGAAGGCAGAAAAAGGCACAGATTTGAATTTAGATGTGGGGAATATGGCGACAAGCTTTTAGCTTCCATGTTTGAGATAAATAAGAAATCTCTTACTGATCAGATTAAGTAGCATCGGTTCATGACCGTTTGCCTTACTCAAAGTTATCCACTTTTCGAATGCAGTTCGCTGTAAATCCCCGTGTTGTATCACGGGGGTAAATTCGACCAAGCTATCCGCGATCATATTTCCGCACTTCTAAATGGCTAGATGCTTTGTTAATGGAACCTGTTCTTAGGCGGCTTAATCTGTAGAACATTCCAGAGACCAACATGAATCTCGAATTGAGTCGAATCATCAATCAGCAATTGATAATCTTCTGTCAAATAAGAGTGATATCTTTGGTCCCTTCCACCTTGGACACTGTTTTTCTTGAGATGACAAATTGCACCTACTTTAAATAGCCCATGTAACACTCTATCCACTGTCAATTTATACTCTGTAAGCATCTCATCATCAAAGAAGCCTAAAATAGCGTATTTAGTAAAGCATCGTTTTTGTATTCTTGTAATCACACTAAAAATAAAATCAATCTGAGCTTGGTTAAAATGCCCAATCATTTCATTCTTCACTTCCTTTAATAAATACTTTGAGTACTCGTTTTCAACCGTGTTAAACAAATGACTATTAAACTTGTCACACGCTGGATAACGATTAGAAACTAACGATAGCATTTTAATGACATCTCTAGGTCTACCTAAACTACGGTGCAAAATGTAAGCTCGAGATGGCTCATTGCATATTTTATCATCAACCATTTCGTCGAATATGATATCAGGCTCTTTTGATTTTAACTTACCTTTGAGGTACGGCTTAATCTTGTGTATTACCATAGGGAAAATTTCGGTCTCAGATGTACAATGAGCATCCCAATTTAGGCGAATAGCGTTTCCTTCCAAAATCTGATTTAAGTTTGGGGCTGATAGTACATCGAAGATGTCAGCTCTAAATAGAGTAACAATTTTCGATTCTATTTTTTCATCAATAAATCTGTAATTAAGTTCACTAGCAGCTGAGAGGTAACTCAAAATGCCATCTTTATAAGCATCTGAATTTTCAAAACGTATATCTAGATCATCATAAAAGACCGTAAACCGAACATCTGAATCAACTAGTAAGTTAACGATAAAGTCTTCTAATTCCTCGATACAATCGATATATGTTCGTTTTTCTTCTTTAGCCGACTCAACATCGTCACTTCCCAAACTGATAATTCTGAAGAACCCTGCCGACGCTTTTTTTGAGAAAGTAGTTGTTTTTTCAACAATTTTCTGAGGTCGTAACTGTCTCATATTGAAGCCAAAGCATTTTAAAAAATGGTCTAAAACATCAACAGCCTCGTGTCTCTCTTCGCTAAAAGCATTCCGATGCTTGATCAATGTTTTGGATACATTAATTAGTAGCATCCACCTAAACAGTTGTGAGTACTTTTTTGATGAAACTTCATCAGTCCCATAGTGGTATAACTCGTGAAATTCTATATCTTGGAGGCTCTCAACAGAAGATATGTGCCTTTCAGTAGTTAACGATTTTGCAAGACAATGAGCTAAAAGTGTTTTCCCTGTACCTTTACGGCCAAGAACCACATTAATCAGCTTGTCATTTTTGATACTGTCCGTAATAGAATTGAGGTCATAAAAATACTTTTCAAAGTCATCTCGCTCTCTAACTTCATTTGCCGCATATACATGCCCAAAGTTTAGGTCACCTAGTTTTGGTCTCATACTAATCTCTTTTCGAGTTTATATTGTTTTTAAAATTTTTTTGAAGTCTAACAGAGCCACAGTTTTTTATTATGTTTAACTTCTGATATCTATCAAACAATCAGTAACTTGATGACTTTTTTCCTCTATTTTATGTCGAAAAGTCAATACGTTAATGATATGGGATAAAACTCAATCGAAATTGCTAATATTGTTATTAATATGTAAATTATCAATATCATATAACCTAAATACAATTGTTAAAAAGCCGAACTCAATGAGTCCGGCTTCTTTCTCCTTGATATGACCAAAAAGGAGGACTGGTTCATCCCAGAAAGGTAGTTTCCTGCCCAGTCGTAGTAACTTTAACAAGTAATCAGCTCATCATAGAATACGATAACCATAGCTCTTAGTGGTAAGTCTGAAAGAACCATACTTTTCTAATCCTATTTCTTGATGTTCGCTATAGCTCTAGCAAGTCCAAGTAGGTGTGTTGAAGTCTTAATCTCTAACTCAGACTGAATCCCCAAAAGCGCAATCCCTGCTAAGATTTGTTGCGGCCTCACCACTTGGCCTGTCGGCAGATCCATACTGTCGTATAACATTTTGAACTGTATCCAGTCTTCACTAATGCTTAGTTCTCGACCTTTTGCCATTCTCATTAGCCTTTTGCACTCAGGCGGTATTGGTTTTCCTTCATCCCAACCCGTGACCGTTATCACAGTTTTAAAACACAGTTCGGCCACTTCTTCTTTGGTCATTTGGCACTCTAACTCTCGAAAAATGTAATTCTTACTCATTTCGCGATACTTCAATGATAAAACCTCTAAATACAAGAGGTTGCACTAATTCAAGGATATATGCACGATTGAACATAAGCAGACAAAGTACGCACTGTACTAAGGCTCGACCTTTGTTAAGTCACTCGCCTCATCGAATAGATGCGCTTGCGAATTTTCAATGCCCATTTAAGAATGAAACTAAATTAATATGAGGAGCTAGAATGGTCGTTAACCCTCCAGAATTAGAACCGTTTTTCCATTTCGTTCGTGTATCTATTGTTAGAGCACTCGGAGGCGATGAAGAGGCGTACTGTTCGAACGAAACACTAGAGCAATATATAAACGCAACCAATAGCAATATCACTCCGTTACTCTATGACTTCTTCGTAAAATTCGATTACTTGTACACGCTGCAGCAAGCAAACGCGCCACTAAGTACCGAAGAATCCGAAGTGCTACTTTCAGCCCAAGACTTGATTGACGAAGTACACCTTACTGTCATGTGATCCCCTTCTTGTTAGTTCGCCATAAGTGCTTAAAATAATTGGGGTGTACCGAAAGCCTCATCTTGCTAGCTAACTGCTCTACTTCGTTTATACTAGGCACAACTTACCTATAGGCTGTGATTTCAAAAAACTCATTGGTACACCTATAGTACACCTCATCCGATTGGAACCCTTACATCACATGGCTCTCAAACCCACAATCTACAAGTTTCGTATCTCTTTAACCGATATGAATCGCGACTATTACGACTCTTTCAATCTAACGGTTGCACAACACCCTTCTGAAACAGAACAGCGAATGATGGCTCGAATCATGGCTTTCTGTATCAATGCGTCTCCTGAACTTGAGTTCACTAAAGGGTTGTCTAGCATTGAAGAACCCGATTTATGGCAGAAGTCGTTAGACGATCAAATCCTAGAATGGGTCGATGTGGGCGAACCCGATCCAGAGCGTGTTAAGAAGGCAACTCGCCTATCTAAATCAGTACGCGTATTCAGCTTCAACACTAAATCAAACGTTTGGTGGGAGCAGAACAAAGGTAAATTCGGCTACCTAAAAGCTCAGATCGTTCGTCTAGACAACGATGGTATTGAGCAGCTAGCGGCGATGACACAACGTACGATGGATCTTTCAGTCATGCTGACGGGTAACTCTGCTTTCATTAACAGCGATACTCAATCGGCAGAAGTAACGTGGGAAGAGCTACAGAGTAATGACTGAGCGTCCAACCCCGAATAATTCGCAAACAGCAGCTAGCCAGCTAGAAGAAGCCAAGCAACAAGCCGACGCGCAGCAAGAAATCAAAGCTAAACAACAAGCTAGAACCAAGCTTCACCAGTGTTTAAAAGAAGCAGGTTTAGGTTCAGTCAAAGCGCTCTCGACAGGCTACGAGAAAGAGCTGTCGTCATTTATTGATGAAAACCACGCTTTGTTTAAACACGCTTGCGAGAACAAGCCGGAGAACTCTGCACGTCAGACGTTGCTTGGCTTGCTAACCAAGGTACATATCGATGCAAGCTATCGCTTTGAAAGCAATAAAGAAGCGAATGAGGCGATGCAAAATGTATTCGATAATACAGTGGGAACTGAGCACAGCGACAAGTTACAAAACTCTAACGCTCAACAGTTAAAACTAGTCACGCATTTGTGGTTGTTCATTCAAGGACGACTAGGAATGGATTACAGCCTAGCCAATGATCACGCAGCTGTAGCCGCTACGCTACTGTCTCGTATATCGAGAAGCAGTGATGATGAGATTCGCGTAGAGTTCATGGCGAGTTTTTACGATGGTTTGAGCATCTATCAAGCCGAGAACAAGCCATCCGGTATTGTTCACCACTTAAAGCGTTTGTTTAACCTTTCTTAAGCACTCCACCAGCGACTGATTCTAGTTACGCTCTATATGCTTTCAACAAACGTTAAGATATAGAGCGTGCTTTTTCTGCTTGGCCGCAACAGATTCCCTATTACGTTCATTCCTCACTTTAGGGAATGGCGAAAGTGAATAAGTCGCTCATTCTTCACTTTAGGGAATAACAGCATTCTCAGCCATTACAGTTGACTTCATTGCAGGCGTAAAAAAGCCCCGCATAAAGCGAGGCTTAGAATATTTTCAACGAACTTCAATTTACAAAGGCTAAATCACGTGCATCCAATAACGAAACGTATTAACGCAGGCCGTGTAAGAATTCGTGGCGCGTTGCTGGGTTTGATCTGAAGATACCGCCCAGAGCTGTTGTTGTCGTTTCGCTAGTCGCGTCCATTACACCGCGTGATTTCACGCAGTAGTGAACCGCATCCATGGTGACAGCAACGTCATCAGTTTCGAGTAGCGTTTGCAGTGCAACAAGGATCTGCTGCGTCATACGTTCTTGAACTTGTGGGCGCTGAGCAAAGAATCGAACAATACGGTTAATCTTTGAAAGGCCGATGATTTTCCCACGAGGGATATAAGCGACCGCAGTCTTACCATCAATCGTCACTAAGTGGTGCTCACAAGTACTGGTCACGGTAATGTCTTTTACTCGTACCATCTCACGAACGCCCATCTTGTTTTCGATTACCGTAATTTTAGGGAAATTGGCGTAATCCAAACCAGAGAAAATTTCATCCACGTACATTTTAGCAATACGTTGCGGTGTTTCTTCCAGACTATCGTCCGTAAGATCAAGTTCAAGGAGAGTGAGAATCTCACGCATATGGTGTTCGATTCGTTCCTTTTTCTCTTCTCGGCTAACCTGGTTTGGACTCATTGGTGTCTCTAAACCACGGCTTGCTAGCGCATCTTTAACCAACTTCGCTGATTCGCTAAGACCTGACATTGAACTTCCTCTTTTATTACCCCTTCTGGATGGCAAACAAGGATACTCGGAATTTTGAATAAATACACCCATATTTTAAGGGAGGTCATTATTTACGGGGCTTAAACTGTGCTAGAGTGGCTAGAATTTCGTTGGCGAACCAGGTGTTCTGATCATTATTTAACCACCATTGCCAACCACAAAACCAAAACAATAACGATCAAAGGATTTCAATTATGGGCTGTTGCGACGCTCCGGGCTTGATGCCAATTGAAGAAGCACTAGATAAGCTGCTATCGCCAATTCAACCTATTCGAACGACCTTATCACTGCCATTGGCAGAAGCATTGGGTTACGTACTTGCTGAAGATATTCTATCCCCTATTTTCGTACCTCCTTTTGATAACTCAGCAATGGACGGCTATGCACTGCGCTTAGCAGACCTAGAGAACAGTAAAGTGCTGCCTTTAGCGGGCAAGTCCTTTGCAGGTCAACCTTTTGAAGGTGAATGGCCAGCAAACACCTGTATTCGCATTATGACTGGCGCAAAGATCCCGGAAGGTTGTGACGTCGTAATCATGCAAGAAAACACTGCTGAAACTGACGCTGGCATTGAGATTCAGCAAGACGACATCAAGCTGAACAATAACATTCGCCCTACCGGTGACGACATCAAGCAAGGCGATATCGTTCTTAGCCGTGGCGAACGTTTAACACCTCGTGACATTCCAATGATTGCTTCGCTCGGTGTGAGTCATGTAACTGTGGCACACAAACCTAAAGTCGCTTTCTTCTCTACTGGCGATGAGCTCAAGCCATTAGGTCAGCCTCTTGAAGATGGTCAGATCTACGACAGCAACCGCTACGGTATCAAACCGCTGATTGAAGCGTTTGGTTGTGAAGCGATTGACCTAGGCATCATCCCTGATTGCCCTGCAACGCTTAAAGAAACCTTTGTAAAAGCGCAAGAACTGGCAGACGTAGTTGTCACTTCTGGTGGCGTAAGTGTCGGCGAAGCTGATTACACCAAAGACATTCTTGAAGAGCTTGGCGAAATCGGCTTTTGGAAACTAGCAATCAAACCAGGTAAACCATTCGCATTTGGTGAGCTAGACAACGCTTGGTTCTGTGGCCTACCGGGTAACCCAGTGTCTGCAATGATGACTATGTATGTGTTAGTTCAACCTATGCTGGCTAAACTTGCCGGTCACACTGCGTGGACAGCACCAGAATCGATTCCTGCGATCACTAAATCTGCATTCAAAAAAGGCCCAGGCCGTACTGATTATCAACGTGGTATTTACTCGATTGAAAACGGTAAGTTTGTAGTAGAAACAACAGGTAACCAAAGCTCTGGCGCTTTCCGCTCAATGAGCTTAGCAAACTGCTTTGTGGTACTAGAGCGCGAACGTGGCCGTGTTGAAGTCGGTGAAACGGTTCAGATTCAACTGTTTAACTCCACGCTTTACTAACGAGGCTTGCTGATGGAAATACTGTCTGACGCAGAGATGCTTCGCTATAACCGCCAGATCATTCTCAAGCAGTTTGATTTTGAGGGTCAAGAAGCGCTGAAACAGAGCTCGATTTTGGTGTTAGGTGCGGGTGGTTTAGGCTGTGCCTCTGCTCAATACCTTGCGACTGCGGGTATTGGTAAGCTAATGCTGATCGACGACGATGTTGTCGAGCTTTCAAACTTGCAACGACAAGTGCTTCACACCGATGCTGATATTGGTAAGAAGAAAGTCGTTTCAGCCGCTGAATCATTACAGGTGTTAAACCCACACCTTAGAGTTGAAACGGTCGACCACAGACTTGATGACGAGGCACTAGCAAAGCTCATTGAAGCGCATTCGTTAGTACTTGATGCCAGCGACAACGTTGAAACGCGCAATCAACTTAACCGTTTGTGTTACGCCTCAAAAACGCCACTTGTATCGGGCGCTGCGATTCGCATGGAAGGTCAGATTAGTGTCTTCACTTATCAAGATGCTGACGCACCCTGTTACCAGTGTTTAAGCGCTCTATTTGGCAACGCTGCTCTAAGCTGTGTTGAAGCCGGTGTGATGGCACCTGTTGTTGGCATGGTAGGCGCGGCTCAGGCTTTGGAAGCTATCAAGGTTATTGCCAAGTTTGGACAACCAAAGCAAGGCAAACTTTTGATTCTCGATGCCATGTCTCACAGCTGGCGTGAAATGAATTTAATAAAGATGCCTAATTGTTCGGTGTGTGGTAAGTAATAAAAAGAGCCAAAGCCCATTGAGTTGGCTTTGGCTCGTTACCCTAATACGTTGTTAATGATTAGAAGTATATTCAGAAGCGACGTAATCTAGCTCCTTTTGCTCTGCGAGCATCTCAACTACAATTTCAGGTAGTGATGGAACCCCATGAAGAAAACCTTGTTGGTTAAAGCCGCCTAGAGCTTCCAGAAATGCACAGGTGTCTTTATTTTCAACACCCTCATAGATAATACGTGCGTTTTTTACCGAAACGAGCTTCTTAACTTCATCGATTTTTTGCATGTAATCAATGTTATGGCAAAGTCCCCATGTAATGGTTTTATCTATTTTTATCTCACTAATAGGCAGTTTGACAATACGTTCAATATTCGATGCTTCCATCCCAAAGTCATCTATAGAGATCTCAAAACCATTCAACCTTAGCCGTAAAATATTTGCCAACAATTCTTTTTCAATATTGCCTGAAAGCCCCTTTTCAGTCAGCTCTACAACGATAGTATGCTCAATACCTTGCTTATAGATCTCGAGTAGATTATCGACAACAGATTCATCAGTCAGTAAATTAGGATCGATATTAATTGAGAACCTCAACGATTTATCAAGTTCACTGAAGTGGAGATGATAATCCTGAATGAATTTATTTATCACGATATTGGTAAAAACCTTTTGCTTTCCTAGCTCTTCAATTACTGGCAAAAAATAGCTCGGTGGAAGTAAGGTCCCGTTTTCATCAGACCATCGTGACAACACTTCAAACCCCGAAATAACATTTATATCCGAAACAACTTGCGGCTGATAAACCAGATTGATGGGAAAATCGTCATCGATGATTGTTGCACGGTTACCAAAGCCAAGCTCGCTTTTGGTTATGGTTTCAACTTCAAGTGCTTTATCAACCAACTCACTTATTTGGTTAGCCCAAATAGGCTTTTCTAGTGAAGCGACAACATTTAACTCATAGAGCTTTCCAAGCATACTCACCGAGCTAACAATGGATTTATCCAAACCTGAAATAATGATTATTTTAGACTCAACATTTTGTTGCGACATCATACTCAAGAGTTCAAATCCATCGCCATTGGGCATCATGATGTCCATAATCACCAAATCAAATGATGCGTTTTGCATTTTGCTCATTGCATCGAACGCATTTTCTGCAAACTGTACAGATGTTTTTTTATTAGATAAAGAGACCGCATTTTTAATGACCTCTCTCGATAGTTCAACATCGTCAACAATCAATACTGTGTTATTCATTCTCTTCACCTTTATAGTTTGCAATAATATCCATCCAAGTGCGTTGTGATTTCATTTTCTTTGAATCCAAGTTCATGACCTTCATTGATCTATCGTTACTTCTTACACTTCGATACTCGCAGCCCAATGAAAAAAACAGATCAAAAATCCTTTTGCTTTTCAGTAGTATATAAAACTCTTTATCTGGATTTAAGCTTTGTAGATACTTGTACGCCTCTCTGCCCATTGTGTCTGTAAATGACGAATAATGAGTGCAGTTAAAAGTAACAACTAAATGTGCTCTATCTTCTTTAGATACTAAGACTTGCTCCAAAAAATCTGCTGCAAGATTATAGTTAGCACTTAATAAGTGTCCGATTAATTGCCCATTAACCGTGACGAGCGTTAACTCTCCAGAATATTGATTTATTATTTTTTCAATAATTACCTTTCTACTCAGACCTAAATCTTCTAAATTACTGAGCATAACGTTATCCTCATATTCAAAGATGACATCAATTAACTTGGTAATCTTCCCAAGAAGGAATGAATTATTTGAGTTAATCACCGTAACTTCTGTTTGGACGTGCATGTTCATATCAATATAACCGTTATTATTAAATTTATTCGTTAACCCTGTGAGAACTGTTTGTGAGTCGTTTGCCTCCCAAACATCAAATATGTTGACTCCAATAAGGTCCAGTAACTCGTTTTGACGTTTTAAGTGGGGAGTTGTTACTCCTCTTTCCCAACGGCTTAGTGTCACAACGTCCAGGTTGTTAAAGTTAGAGTTACTTCTTTGAATCGCATCAACAAAATTAGTTTGAGACAAACCATTATTAACACGAAACGTACGTATAATATTTCCAAACATAGCTTTATTTTCTTATTCGTTATTGTGATTTAGCTTATTTTTAATTAAATACGAACAAAAGCTAAGGGCAAGCTGTGATTGAATAATTTGAAAATGCCCAGCTACTCTCAACACTTATTGGATGATAGTTATTTTCATAACAGTTTGGGCATTATCTTGATGACAATGCGGCTTTGTTTCCTAATTG
>NZ_JBFRJM010000056.1:0-16388 GCF_041468865.1 Vibrio sp. 10N.286.52.C3
GGAAAGCCGCGATGAACCAATAAAAAGCCCCGCAAGCTTTCACTTGCGGGGCTTTTTTAGCTAATTGAGAAAAGGGCTAATTACTTACCAGCTTCTTTTTCTGCTTTAACTTTTGCAATCACTTCGTCAGCAACGTTAGTTGGACATGGTGCGTATTGTGCGAATTCCATAGAGAATTGGCCACGACCAGAAGTGATAGTACGTAGGTGACCGATGTAGCCGAACATCTCAGAAAGAGGTACGTCAGCTTTAATACGAACACCAGTAACGCCAGCTTGTTGATCTTTGATCATGCCACGACGACGGTTAAGGTCACCGATAACATCACCAACGTGATCGTCTGGAGTGAACACGTCAACGTTCATGATTGGCTCAAGAAGTTGCGCGCCAGCTTTAGGCATAGATTGACGGAATGCACCTTTCGCTGCGATTTCAAATGCGATAGCAGATGAATCGACTGCGTGGAAACCACCATCGAAAAGTTCAACTTCAACGTCTAGAGTTGGGAAGCCAGCTAGTACGCCGTTTTCCATCATAGATGCGAAGCCTTTCTCAACTGCAGGCCAGAATTCTTTAGGAACGTTACCGCCCACAACTACAGAGTTGAACTTGAAGCCAGAACCTGCTTCGCCTGGTTTGATACGGTAATCGATCTTACCGAATTGACCAGAACCACCAGATTGCTTCTTGTGCGTGTAGCTATCTTCAATTGCTTGAGTGATAGTTTCACGGTAAGCAACTTGAGGAGCACCTACAGTTAGGTCAACGCCGTATGTACGCTTAAGGATATCTACCTTGATGTCTAGGTGAAGTTCACCCATACCTTTCAGGATAGTTTCGCCAGTCTCTTCGTCAGTCTCAACTTGGAAAGATGGATCTTCTGCAACCATTTTACCGATAGCGATACCCATTTTCTCAGAACCGCCTTTATCTTTTGGAGATACAGCGATTGAGATTACTGGAGTTGGGAATACCATTGGCTCAAGCGTTACTTGGTGCTTAGGATCACATAGAGTGTGACCAGTTTGCACGTTCTTCATACCAACGATCGCAATGATGTCACCAGCTTGTGCGCTAGTTAGTTCGTTACGGTCATCAGCTTGCATCTCAACCATACGGCCAACACGTTCAGTCTTGCCAGTGAATGAGTTAAGAATCGTGTCACCTTTGTTCAGTTTACCAGAGTAAATACGAACGAAAGTTAGAGCACCGAAGCGGTCATCCATGATTTTGAATGCAAGCGCTTTGAAAGTCTCATCTGTAGAAACGATAGCGTGTTCGCCAGTTTCTTCACCGTTCTCATCCATTAGAGGCTGAGGGTCAACTTCAGTTGGTGCTGGTAGGTAATCTACTACAGCATCAAGGATAAGTTGCATACCTTTGTTCTTGAACGCAGAACCACAGAACGTTGGGAAGAATGCGATATCACGAGTACCTTTACGGATACAACGCTTAACGTCTTCAATAGAAGGCTCTTCACCTTCCATGTAAGCTTCCATTAGGTCATCGTCTTGCTCTACAGCAGTTTCGATTAGCTCTTCACGGTATTGCTCAACGTCATCAACCATGTCCGCTGGAACATCTTTGATTTCGTAGTTTTCAGGAAGACCAGTGTCATCCCAAACGTATGCTTTACGGCTTAGTAGGTCTACAACACCAACGAACTCGTCTTCACGGCCGATTGGTAGAACCATTACTAGAGGAGTTGCACCTAGAACGTTTTTAACTTGGTCAACAACGTTGTAGAAGTCTGCACCCATACGGTCTAGTTTGTTAACGAAGATCAGACGAGATACTTCTGATTCGTTAGCGTAGCGCCAGTTAGTTTCTGATTGAGGTTCAACACCACCAGAACCACAGAATACACCGATACCGCCATCAAGAACTTTAAGAGAACGGTATACTTCAACTGTGAAGTCAACGTGTCCAGGAGTATCGATAACGTTTAGACGGTGATCGTTCCAAAAACAGCTTACAGCTGCTGATTGGATAGTAATACCGCGCTCAGCTTCCTGTTCCATGAAGTCAGTCGTTGATTCGCCATCATGTACTTCACCAGTCTTGTGGATTTGACCAGTTAGCTTAAGGATACGCTCAGTGGTAGTTGTTTTACCCGCATCAACGTGCGCGAAAATACCAATGTTTCTGTATTTCGATAAATCTGCCATTGTCTTACTCTGTTAATAGGATATAAAATGCGCGCAGAGTATATCACAATCTGTGAAGACTGATAGCTTTGCATGCATTTGGGACTAAAAAACTTTGCCTTTTTCTAACATATAGAAAAAGGCACTCAGTAGTAACAATCTAAATGATTGTTAATTATAGTGCTAACCTAAAGCCTAATCGGCGTTAAGGTTAGGCTGAATTGCTGCTGTATAGAGTAGCTGAAGTGAGTTCAATTACAACTCATCAAAAGCATTAATTGCTTCCGATAATTTTTTCACACCGTGGATCTGCATTCCTGGAATGCCACCTTTAGGCATGTTAGCCGCCGGTACAATCGCTTTCTTAAAGCCGTGTTTAAATGCTTCATTTAAACGTTCTTGTCCGCTCGGTACAGGTCGAATCTCACCCGCTAGGCCTACTTCTCCAAATACCACCACATCTTTTGGTAATGCGCGGTCTCTGAAACTAGAAAGTAGAGCCATCACCAACGCAAGATCAGCACTGGTTTCGGTTACTTTAACACCACCGACGACATTCACAAACACATCTTGGTCAGCCATTTGTAAGCCGCCGTGTTTATGCAGCACCGCTAATAACAAAGAAAGCCTGTTTTGCTCTAGGCCGACAGCGACGCGACGTGGGTTAGCCAGCTGTGAATAATCCACCAGCGCTTGGATTTCGACAAGAAGTGGACGCGTCCCTTCCCACACCACCATGACAGAACTGCCCGAGGTTTCTTCTTCACCACGAGACAAGAAGATAGCGGATGGGTTACTGACTTCTTTTAGCCCTTGGCCTGTCATCGCAAACACACCCAGTTCATTCACTGCACCAAAACGGTTTTTGTGGCTGCGTAGCGTTCTAAAACGGCTATCGGTTCCGCCATCTAATAAAACAGAACAGTCAATAATGTGCTCAAGTACTTTTGGCCCTGCTAAGGTGCCGTCTTTAGTTACGTGTCCAACTAAGAACACAGCAACGTTATTCTGTTTTGCGTAGCGCGTTAATGCGGTTGCCGATTCACGAACCTGTGCAACACTGCCCGGAGAAGATTGAACATCCGCAACGTGCATAACTTGGATCGAGTCGATAACCATGATCTTAGGTTGTTCTTTTTCTGCAACCTGACAAATCTTATCCACGTTCGTTTCTGAGAGCATCTTTAGGTGCTCTTTTGGCAATCCAAGTCGAGACGCACGCATCGCGACTTGTTGCAGAGATTCTTCCCCGGTTACATAGAGAGTCGGTAATTGAGAAGAAAGCTGACACATGGTTTGTAATAGCAGCGTTGATTTACCGGCACCCGGGTTACCACCAATCAGGATCGCAGCACCCGGTACGACACCACCACCAAGTACGCGGTCTAGCTCTTTAAAGCCACTGCTAAAACGTGGGACTTCTTGCAGATCGATTTCTGACAGCGTTTGAACCGAAGATTCAGTTGCACCGCCCGCATAACCACTCAATCGTTCATTACGTGCGACCTGAGGTGAAGCGGCTAACCTAACTTCTGTAATCGTGTTCCAAGCACCACATGCATTGCACTGCCCCTGCCAACGTGGAAAATCGGCACCACAGTCATTACACACATAAGCTCGCTTTGCCTTCGCCATAAAACCTCAATAATTTACTCAATTACACAATGATGTTGTCAATTTGTGACTTATTTGACCGTACGGATGAAAATAAAAGTTGCAGTCATACCACTTATACTTAAAGATCGATTTAAACTAGTCGATAACATAAACGCACCGTCCATTCTAACAAGAAAAGTATGCAGCAATCTGAAATTCTATCTGTAGCAGAACGTTTAATCCCGGCTTACCACGCCGAAGATTTCGAATTCCTTCTTTCTCAAATGACAGAAGGGGAATCGCCGTCTCTGAAGCTGCTCGTTAAAATGGAACTGAATCGTATCATGGCTCCGTGTACAAAGAGCATTGATTTACGCGGGCGTATTGATAATGAGTGTCGTCAGTTCACTCTCGATGGCCGTAAGCACTGGCTCGATGATATCGCTTTAAACGCATATCAACGTGGTACGAAAAAGTTTAAAGGTTACACAGAAGGCGCATGGGAGTTAGTAATGACTCCGCGAACTCAGCCTCTGAGCGTTGTTAAAACATCTTCTCAAGGTAACCACGACATTACTAGCGCCAATAGCCCGTACGAAGCGGAAGCTATTAACCTAGGTTACGACTTAAAACGCCAAGAGAACAGACTCAAGATTAGCTCGCAGGTCGAGATCACCACATCGAAAGGGCAAAGCCTACATGGTGTAACGGTTGATATCTCCCCGTCGGGTGCAAAGTTCAAAGTACCGAGCGCCTTTCGATACAACCTCGGCGAGATCATCAGCGTTAAGTTCTCAGAGCTTATCGAAAAGTCCCAAGAAAACGATGTTAACCAAGCGGTTGAATTTCGTGTTTTGGGTATCGACGAATCTTATGAGAACAACGCGGTCAAATTTCTAAGAACCATCAAGGTAAGCGACAACAATATTGTGGCTCGCTTACTCGATGAGTCTTTAAATAGCACCAGTAAGAAAACCAGCCATGAGAATCAAGATAGGATTATTCGAACTCGTACTCGAGGAATCGAACATACCTATCTAAAGCATACTTGTAACCTACCCCTGTTTTTCAGCGGCAGCGAACTAAAGCTTGCCCTACTGACGGATAACAACCATCCATTATGGCAATATTGGCACGACGAACGAAATCAACAAGCGCTGGGTACCCTGTTCAACGAGCAACGTATGAACCTGTTGGCGAAACCAGGAGTGAAGGGAACCAGTAACGTTATCTACTCTTTTACCCATGAACACCAAAACAAGACCTTGTTCTATTCAATGATGCTGCCTGAAGCCTCTCGTGAACAAAGACAGCTGTTCTGGCACATCGGTGGCAAACGTAAAAGTTGGAAGGCGTTCAAGTTCTCGGTTTTCGAACTTTCAGACACTGAGCGACAAGCATTAGCTAAACACTCGGATACGCTGGCTCAAAGCTCAGCTCAACTGACGCATTGCGGAATCTTGCAAGAGATTGGCGATCACGAAAGTGCGGCGGACTATCTTCTGAGTGAAAAGCCACGCATTCCAAGCAGTGAATTGAACCGCTTCCGTCACCCGCGTACTGTCGTCGGCAATATTCAAAGCATCTACTTTGACTCTCAGACTCGTCGTAAAGAGCCGAGATACCAATTTAAGTCACCGTTGCAACTTACATCACAAGATGGCACAGCGGCGAACGGACACACCTTAGATATTTCTAAGCGTGGACTGAGCATTAGCCTTGAACACCCAATGGTACTCAAGATTAATGATCCGGTATTAGTGAACTTCAATGAACTGCAGCTCTATGACAAGAACCTGCCACTGAGCACAGTGCCTTACCACGTAATTCGAGTGAGTCCGAATGGTCGCAACGTGCAGTTGGTTATTGCCGAGAACGCCAAGACAATGCGTACCATCGCTTTCCTTAATGGGCTTATCGATCAAAACCAAAGTAAGCTGATTAAGAAGCAAGAGATACTGCCAACACATTCGCTACTCGAATCACTGCACAACATTTTGTTGAGCAAGATGGTCAGTAACCCAATATTCATTGATAAGCCAAGTTCAACGCTGCGCTGTAAGATCATTGGAGTGAATTTCCCACTGAATAAGCATCTAACGTTACTTGCTAAACTTGGTCACAACCAAAAGTTCTCACTCGAGCCAATCTTCAAGGGTCACACCAACTCACTGTTGGCTGAGCCACTAAAAAGAATTGAAGGTGCGGAGCCTAAGCATCATGACGTGTACATTGCTGCAGTGAAGTTTGGCGACAAAATCCAGTCGGTACACACCAAGTTGGTCAAAGACTTCGCCTCAGCAAAGGAACGCATCTTATTCATCAAGAAAGCGCAGCACTTAGGTGATGTGTATGTATTGCGAGTCACCACGGCACCTATCTTTAATCCGCTAACGAGTTTATTCCAGTCGGATTTAGAAGAGCTTTCACGCATCAGTATGCATCAAGCTAAGAAGCTAGAGAATGAGGTGACGGCGTTTATCGGTTATGGCGAGATAGAGGACATTACCGATGAAGTGCTGATTCGATTGGAGCTAACACGCTAGCCTCGAGTGGCGTATTAACTTAAGCATGAAAATTGAAAAAGCAGGCTGATAACCTGCTTTTTTTGTGTCTGAGCCACTATTGCTAAATAAGATACATAGCCAATAGCACTTAGGTAGAGCCCCTAAGGTTTCGCTTGCCAGCTGATCTTCTGTTGCTTAGCCAATACACCCGACAAGATACACAGCACACCGCCTAAACCTGCGTAACGAACAGCAGTTTGAGCTTGCTGCTCTACTTTTGGTTTTGCGTGGTAGGCAATGCCTAAACCTGCAGAGCCCATCATCACCAAGTCATTGGCACCATCACCAACGGCAACGGTATTATGTAGTTCCAATTCGTACTCTTCAGCCAACTCTACCAAGATATCCGCTTTGGTCTGCGCCGAAACAACATCGCCTAAGACTTCACCCGTCAACTTACCGTTGACGATCTCAAGCGTGTTTGATTGAGCATGGTCTAGATCAAGGGTATCTTTCAGGTAGTCAGAGAAGTAAGTAAAACCTCCTGATGCAATCGCTGTTTTCCAGCCAAGCTTATTTAGAGTATTCACCAGCCCGACCAAGTCTGGCATGAATGGCAATGACTGACGCACTTGCTCTAATATCGACTCATCCGCACCTTTCAGTGCTCCTACTCGTTGGCGTAGGCTCTGTTCAAAGTCGAGCTCGCCTTGCATCGCTCGTTCTGTGATTTCAGAGACTAACTCTCCCACTCCAGCTAGCTTGGCAATCTCATCAATGCATTCAATTTGAATCGCTGTGGAATCCATATCCATCACGATCAAACCTGGCTTAGATAAGTCTGGGACCTCGCTAAGGCAAGCATAATCAAGCTTTAGCGCTTGGAGGATTTCTTCGTGTGCTGGCGTTAGATTGCCTGACATCAAAGCCACTTCATAATGCCCAACCTTCCACGTATCGAGGATGGTGTTGTAAGTGCCAGTGAAAAAGTCGATGTCATCGAAAGATTGTGGAGATAGGTACTCACCAAACACAATCCAATTGGCCTTGGATTTAGCGAGTTGAGAAGCGAAACGAGTCTCGGGGAGTCGAGTTAATAATGTCGTATGCCTTTTTATCGGCAGATATTTCTGATCGTCCATGTGTATGATTCCTAATTAACTATGCTAAACGTTAACCTATTGCAATTTGAAAACGCAAGTCTCAATATGTCTTAATCATAACATTTGTTTATTTCAGGCTTCGTTAAACATGAATGAATCATTGTTCTCAATACGTAACGCTTTACGAATGCTAGCCCTCATTTTGTTGGCTACCATGTTCGTTGTAACGATTAAAAATACGGTCGTGATCAGTAAAGGTAACGAGAAGATCCAAGCAAAACAGTTGGAAACTCTTACCAAGCTGCTTATCTCTCAGGCATCACTTTCAGCCAGCAAGATGATCACGCAACAAGACCAAGAGCGATTGCTTGATCTGACTAACCAGCTATCTCAAGACCGACTGGTGTTCGATACCACCATCTATGATGCAGAGGGTATTCGACTGGCTTCGAGCGAAAAAGCCCTCTCGGTACGTGAGGTTCTTGGCTTAGATACACCACTTTCAACAGCAAGTATCGGCAGACAACAGTTAGTTGAACCTATTTATTCTCCAGAGAAAACGATCATCGGCTTTATTCGAGTGACTTTTGAAACCGGTAAGATGACGGCGATTTCTGATCACCACTACCGCAAAAGTGATCGCTACATGATCGGTATGGTGTTGATGGGGTTTGTGAGTGGCGTGTTGTTCATCATGCTGATTCGCAGAAGACCAACTAAGTCTGGTGAGAACTTACTATTGAAAAATGTAAGCTCATAAACACACTAGGCTGACAATAAATACTAGACTCAGAATAAGTACAGCAATCCAATAAAAAGCCCCGACGCTCAGGCAGCAACGGGGCTTTTTGTTATCTGTTAACTTATCAAGCTAAGACAAATCAAGATTATTCTTGGTCACCAAGCAACACTGAGTCTAGTGCGATAACCATCATGTCGTTGAAAGTCGTTTGACGTTCATCTGATGTCGTTTGCTCACCAGTCTTGATGTGGTCAGAAACAGTACAGATCGTTAGAGCTTTTGCGCCGTATTCAGCACATACACCATAGATGCCAGCCGCTTCCATCTCTACGCCAACAATGCCGTATTTGTCCATTACTTCGAACATCTCTGGATCTGGCGTGTAGAACAGCTCAGCCGAGAACAGGTTACCGACTTTTACGCCGACACCGAGAGCTTTGGCTGCATCTTCTGCCGCGCGCACCATTTTGTAATCCGCAATCGCCGCAAAGTCATGATCTTTAAAGCGAATACGGTTCACTTTAGAGTCAGTACATGCGCCCATGCCGATCACCACATCACGCACTTTGATATCTTCGCTCACTGCACCACAACTGCCCACACGAATGATCTTCTTCACACCAAAGTCTTTGATAAGCTCAGTCGCGTAAATAGAACAAGATGGAATGCCCATACCGTGTCCCATTACCGAAACCTTACGACCTTTGTAAGTACCGGTGTAACCAAACATGTTGCGAACGTCGCACACTTGAACCACTTCTTCTAAGAAGGTTTCAGCGATGTATTTAGCACGTAGCGGGTCACCTGGCATTAAAACTACGTCAGCGAAATCACCCATTTCAGCATTAATATGTGGAGTAGCCATTGAAAATATCCTTAATCTCAAAACAAAAAAAGAAGAGAGAGGTTTCCCTCTCTCTTCGTTAACTATTATAGAAAGCTTGTACCGTGTCCCATTGGCGATGTACCAAAGTATGACGCTAAGCTTTGACCGATATCAGCGAAGGTATCACGACGGCCTAGAGAGCCTGCTGGAACCTTGTTACCGTAAACAATCACAGGGATATGTTCACGAGTATGGTCTGAACCCGGCCATGTTGGGTCACAACCGTGGTCTGCAGTTAGGATAAGCACGTCATCTTCTTTCATCATATCGATGATTTCATTGATGCGGCCATCGAAGTACTCAAGCGCACCTGCGTAACCGGCAACATCACGACGGTGGCCGTATGCTGAATCGAAATCAACGAAGTTAGTGAACACGATAGTGTTGTCGCCCGCTTCAGTGATCGCTTCTTTGGTTGCTTCAAATAGCGCTGGAATACCTGTTGCTTTGGTTTTCTGAGTGATACCACAACCTGCGTAGATATCAGAGATCTTACCGATTGAGTGAACGTTGCCGCCCTTCTCATCAACCAGCTTCTGAAGTACCGTCGCCGCTGGTGGCTCAACAGAAAGGTCACGACGGTTACCAGTACGTTCGAATTGACCTTTACCTGCACCAATAAACGGACGAGCGATAACACGACCAATGTTGTAGTCAGCTAGCTCTTCACGAGCAATCTGGCAAAGGTCTAATAGGTTTTGTAGGCCGAATGTCTCTTCATGACATGCGATCTGGAAAACAGAGTCTGCAGAAGTGTAGAAGATTGGCAGGCCAGTCTTCATGTGTTCTTCACCTAGGTTATCTAGGATTTCTGTACCCGATGAATGGCAGTTACCTAAGAAGTCAGACAGACCAGCACGCTCAAGGATGCGGTCAGTCAGTTCTTTTGGAAAGCTGTTCTCTTTGTCAGTGAAGTAGCCCCAGTCAAACAATACCGGCACACCTGCGATTTCCCAGTGACCTGATGGCGTGTCTTTACCAGAAGACAGCTCAGCAGCATGACCGTAAGCGCCAATGATCTCAGCGTCTGCGTCCATACCAGGAGCAAAGCGACCTGTCGACTCTTTGTGAGCCATCGCTAAACCTAGCTTAGACAGGTTTGGCAGTGCCAGTGAACCTTTACGATCTGCATTGTCTGCAAGACCTTGGTCACAATGATCTGCGATGTGACCCATAGTGTCTGAACCTACATCACCGAATTTGTCTGCATCCGCTGTTTCACCGATACCGAATGAATCTAAAACTAAAATAAATGCTCTTTTCATTTTCTTCACCAACTTATTGCTCTTTGCACCAGAACTCTGTTTATCGGCATACACTAGGCATGCCGATACCTTTTATTTACACGTCTTCAGAACGAATCTGACGGTAAACGTCTGGAGTTGCTGTATATTCTCCGCCCACAGTGATTGCATTTTGTAATGCTGTTGCAGCTTCTTGCCACTGTTGTTCGTTGCGAGCATGAATCATTGCTAATGGTTTATCTTCACTTGCCACTTCGCCAAGACGAATGAAGTGATCAAAACCGACTGCGTAATCAATGCTGTCAGTTGCTACACGACGACCGCCGCCCATACCAACCACAGCCATACCAATTGCACGAGTATCCATTGCTGATACCACACCGCTTTCTAACGCGTACACTGGCTTAATAATGTCTGCTTTTTCTAGGTAGTTATCGTAGTTCATTACGAAATCAACTGGACCACCAAGGCCCGCTACCATTTTACCGAAGCACTCTGCTGCCTTACCGTTATCCAGTACTGCCATCAGTTTTTCGCGCGCTTCGTCTGAGTCTTTAGCTAGGTTACCGAGCACCAGCATTTCAGCACACGATGCTAGAGTGATCTCTAACAAGCGAGGGTTACGGTATTCACCCGTTAGGAACTGAACCGCTTCACGAACTTCTACTGCGTTACCCGCTGAAGAAGCCAGCACTTGGTTCATGTCCGTTAGGATTGCTGTTGTTTTAGTACCCGCACCGTTTGCTACTGCAACGATAGATTTCGCTAGCTCTTCAGATGCTTCGTAAGTCGGCATGAATGCGCCTGAACCTACTTTTACATCCATCACTAGAGAATCAAGGCCCGCAGCCAGTTTCTTAGATAGGATTGAAGCCGTGATCAGCGAGATGTTATCGACTGTTGCTGTGATATCACGAGTTGCGTAAACACGCTTGTCAGCAGGAGCTAGATCGCCTGTTTGACCGATGATAGCCACGCCAGCATCTTTCGTTACTTCACCGAACACATCGTTGGTTGGTGTAATGTTGTAACCCGGAATAGATTCCAGCTTGTCTAGCGTACCGCCAGTGTGGCCTAAACCACGACCAGAGATCATTGGAACGAAACCGCCACATGCTGCCACCATAGGGCCAAGCATCAGAGAAGTAACGTCACCAACACCACCAGTAGAGTGTTTATCAACGATTGGGCCATCAAAGTTCATGTGGCTCCAGTCAATCACCATGCCTGAATCACGCATTGCACACGTTAGTGCGATACGCTCTGGCATTGTCATTTCATTAAAGAAGATAGCCATTGCGAATGCTGCAATTTGGCCTTCAGAAACCGTGTTTTTAGCTACGCCTTGAATGAAGAAGTTAATTTCTTCAGCAGTTAGGACTTCGCCATCACGTTTTCTGCGAATAATTTCTTGAGGTAGATACATTAGTTCCTCCCAAACTCTAGTGAGTATGGTTTGTAGGGAAAGAGGTAATGTGGAGTGGCTTAACGCCACTCCATCAAACAGACTTATTATGTTCAATACTCTAAATATTTGGCGTTGCAGTTAGGCGACCAGTGAGTTCATTCCTATGAGCATAGAGGCTCTATGTGATTAGGAGGAACTTACGCAGTCAACAACGCTGCGGTGTCAAATATGACGAGTAAATTAGTATGCTGCTGGATCAGCAGTCTGGTCTGTCACTTCTAATGTATTAAGAAGGTTAGTTAGTAGGCTTGAAGCACCAAAACGGTAGTGCATGTTGTCTGCCCACTCAGCGCCTAGTAGCTCATCAGCCATTGCTAGGTATAGTGCTGCATCTTCAGCAGTACGTACGCCACCAGCTGGTTTGAAACCAACTGTTTTAGCAACACCCATGTCACGAATAACTTCAAGCATCATGCGCGCGTACTCTGGAGTCGCGTTTACTGGCACTTTACCTGTTGAAGTTTTGATGAAGTCTGCACCTGCTTCGATACAGATTTGAGAAGCTTTCTTGATTAGTGCTTCTTCTTTCAGTTCACCTGTTTCGATGATCACTTTAAGCGTGATGTCACCACAAGCTGCTTTACACTGTTTAACTAGCTCAAAGCCAACTTCTTCGTTGCCAGCAATAAGAGCACGGTATGGGAATACTACGTCAACTTCGTCTGCGCCGTACGCTACCGCTGCTTTTGTTTCTGCAACAGCAATTTCGATGTCGTCATTACCATGAGGGAAGTTAGTTACAGTCGCAATGCGTACTTCTGGAGTACCTTGCTCACGCAACGCTTTCTTAGCTGCTGGGATAAAGCGAGGGTAAATACAGATTGCAGCGGTGTTGCCTACTGCAGTCTTCGCGTCATGACAAAGCGCCACTACTTTTTCAGTAGTATCGTCGTCATTTAGCGTAGTTAGGTCCATAAGTTTAAGTGCACGTAGAGCTGCTGCTTTTAAATCGCTCATTTCTATCTCCGATCAATATATTCAAATAGTTAACTACTTAGCCCTCCATCCAGTATAGATGGATATTTTAGTAATGCTCAGTAGCCACAAATGAACGGACTTGGTTCCCTGAAGACTTGATAACTTTCGCTACCAATTGCAATCCTTGTCACCGCACAGTACCAGTTTGGTCTATGGCACAACAAATCAGTCATGTTGTGTCTAACATCTATAGCGTATCGCTAATTTTGGCTTAATCCCAGAAGAATAACGTTCGAGTTGATTTCGAGGTTACTTTCTTGCCAACAGAGACATCCTATCCATTTAGCTTATACATTATAGGTATCCATCAATAAATTGTAGTGCTCCTTAGAACGCAAACGGTTTGTATCTCAAAAAAACATTCTAGACCCTACATCGAATCTAAGCATAAGCGCGTGCATATACTAAAAACGGCAGGCCTAAAAACAAAAAAGCCCCGCAGCAATTTCTTGCTACGGGGCGATATTATTATGGCGTCTATATATCGATTTCTAACTAATTAGAAAGACAGGAAGAAGCCAGCAATTGTTGCTGCCATCAGGTTAGATAGAGTACCAGCAATTACCGCTTTAACACCCATACGTGCGATGTCGTGGCGACGGCTTGGTGCAATACCACCTAGACCACCTAGAAGAATCGCAATTGAAGAAAGGTTTGCGAAACCACATAGTGCGAATGCGATGATAGCTTGAGTCTTCTCAGACATCACTTGACCAGTTGCTGCAACAACTTGAGCGTTTTCACCAACGTATGGTACGAAGTTTAGGTATGCAACGAATTCGTTAACAACTGTCTTCTGACCAATGAAAGAACCAGCGATAGTTGCTTCTTCCCATGGAACACCAATGATGAATGCTAGCGGTGCGAAGATCCAACCTAGAAGAAGTTCTAGAGTTAGGTTTTCCATACCGAACCAACCACCGATGCCACCTAGGATACCGTTGATTAGAGCAATTAGACCGATGAATGCTAGTAGCATTGCACCAACGTTAAGTGCTAGTTGTAGACCAACTGATGCGCCACCTGCTGCTGCGTCGATAACGTTAGCTGGTTTGTCATCGCCACCGTCCATTTCGTCAGCGATGTTGTCGTCTGGCGTATCTGTTTCAGGCTTGATGATTTTAGCGAATAGTAGACCACCTGGTGCTGCCATGAATGATGCTGCTACAAGGTACTCTAGAGGTACACCCATAGATGCGTAACCCGCTAGTACACCACCAGCTACAGAAGCCAAACCACCACACATTACTGCGAATAGTTCAGAGTTAGTCATTTTAGGAACAAATGGACGAACAACTAGAGGTGCTTCAGTTTGACCAACGAAGATGTTTGCTGCTGCAGACATAGACTCGGCGCGAGAAGTACCTAGAGCTTTCTGAAGACCACCACCAAGAACTTTGATTACAATTTGCATAACACCAATGTAGTAAAGTACAGAGATAAGTGCAGAGAAGAAAATCAGAGTTGGTAGTACTTGGAAAGCAAAGATGAAACCGATACCGTCAACTGAGAAGTTAACTAGGCTGCCGAATAGGAAACCAGTACCGTCTTTACCGTAGTCGATCACGTTTGCTACACCAGCAGAGAAACCTGCAAGTAGATCACGACCCCAAGGGATGTAAAGTACGAATGCACCAAGTGCGAATTGGATAGCGAAAGCGCCACCCACTGTTCTTAGATTAATAGCTTTGCGGTTGTCAGATAGTAGTACTGCGATTGCGATCAGTGCAACCATTCCGACTAGGCTCATAAACAGGCTCATAGTTTATGACTTCCTTATTAGTTATTTATTGGCGTGTTACAAAATGGGGCTATAAAGCGGAGGCAATTATACTCATGCGACCACTAATAAAGTAATGCCGTCCTCACACTTTCGTAGAAGATTCATGTACCATTCACACGCAAATGTGACCCAAATCACAAGCTCAGTGCAATTTACGCAAACGATAAACAAAAACCTTCGATTTTATTCACATATACCGAATGCGCGATGGCTATTTTGCCAAATTTGCGCTGCAATCGATTGCTTTGGCTCTTTTCTAAGCAAAAAAAGTTCATTTAAGATCGTAACTAAATATTTGGAATGATTAACATTTCCTTGGTTTCCATACATGGGCATGTCCGGAGCATCCGTTTCCAATACCAGACATTCAAGGGGCAATTTTGCGATGGTTGTGCGTGTTTTTTGCGCTCTTGGGTAAGTTATCGTTCCACCGACGCCAATATAGAAACCGAGCTTGATCCACGCCAAAGCTTGCTGTTCACTCCCAGAAAAACCGTGAATCACACCACCTAAGGTGAACTTATGCTGCTTTATTAGCTCGATAAGTCGGTTGTAAGACTTCCTCTCATGGATGATTAAAGGCAGGTCAAACTCCTTCGCAAGCTCCATTTGTTGGATGAAAAAGCGCTCTTGTTTCTCTCGTTCAACGTCCACAAAAAAGTCGAGCCCGCACTCACCTATCGCGACACATTGGCTGTTTTTTGAAGCGAGTAATTGGCGAAGTTCCGAAAATTGTTCGTCATTGGCCGGTTCTAAAAAGTAAGGATGGAAGCCTAATGCATAGTAAATATTGGGGTGAGATTGAGCGATTTCATCGAGCTTCCTCCAGTTACGTTGGCCGATAGAAGGGATGAGTAACTTCTCAACTTGAGCCTGTTTTGCCTCTTTGATATATCCCTCAATGCTCAGCTCATGAGTAAAACCTTGCTCAAACGCCTCAAAGTCTGCGTGGCAATGTGTATCAAATAGCGGAAAATCACTTGTTTGCTGTGTCATCTTTCCCACTCTCAGCTTGCTGCCCTTGAGGATCTCGACGATAAGGAACACAACTGCGCTTGTTTTCAGGCGTTAGCCCAAGCTCTTCACACCACTTATCGTATTTCCTAATCCAAGCTTTTATCCAACCGAACATATTTACCTCGCGCCTTCTATCAATACTTATGAAAAGCCAACACATAAAGTAGAGGACTCAAACTACACATACAAATCATTTAAAAGCCTAATGATTAGCCAAAATATCATAAAAGCATAAATCTAATTTATACATCAACACTAGCTGGCTATATTGTTGAAAACCTCACCACCGAGAATAATAAACGCACTTGCCAAGGAGGCATTGATAGCAAGACGCTCCATTCAATAACGAGATCCTACTTTATGAAAGCATCACTCTTAGCCATATCAATTTCTAGCGTATTAGCAGCACCTGCTTTTGCTTCTGCACCTCAAGTTGACGTAGAACTAGCAAACCAACAAACACTTCAACTTATTGACGAGCAGATGAACGCTATCGATGCTTCTGTTCAGTATAAGTTAAACGAACAATACGCGAATGCAACTCCGGGCACGACAGCCACAATCGATGACGTCACTTACGAAAAACAATCTAACGGTACTTGGGCTGCAGTTGGTGCCGCTTCTGCTGCATTGGTTGCAGGGCTTTTGAGCACGTCGTCTAGTTCCAATAGCGACAATGATGTGGATTATCTCCCACAACACCCAGACGTTGATGTTGACGCTACACCACGTTGGTCTCCTGAATTCGGTGAAGACCGTCCCGAGATGGAAGAGCGTGACCTTACAATTAAGATCATTAACGGCGAAATCCACGTTATCGACGAAAACACCAGTGAGTGGGTAGGTACTGTACAACGCAAGGATGGTGAGATCATTTTCCGTGGCAACGGAGACTTTGAAAAAACTCTAGTAAAAGT
>NZ_JBFRJM010000057.1:0-501 GCF_041468865.1 Vibrio sp. 10N.286.52.C3
GCTAAGTTCGGTCGTGAGGTAATGGATAGAGTCAGAGTCGACCAAGCCAACAAACTCAAGCAAGATAAAAAAGCGAGGCAATGGGTCAAGCGCTCACGCTGGGTGTTGTTGAAAAATAGAGGCAACTTAAATCCACGGCAAGACAGCTATCTTACAGAAATATTGAATATCAATAAGGACTTAATGACCACTTATATACTCGGGGCACAACTCAAAGAGCTTTGGTATTGTGAATCAGAAGCACATGCTAAAGGGCTCTGGGAGGCTTGGTGGGCACAAGTACAAGAGAGTGGAATTAAGCCATTGAAAGAGTTCGCACGAAAACTGAGTCCTTATCTTCACGGTATTATCGCATCGGCAAGTTATCCGCTCAACACCTGCACATTGGAAAGGATAAACAACAAGATAAAGCTAATCAAGCGAATGGGGTATGGGTATCGAGATACCGACTACTTCTTCTTGAAGATAAAAGCGGCTTTCCCCGGAAAGCCGCGATGAACC
>NZ_JBFRJM010000058.1:0-9294 GCF_041468865.1 Vibrio sp. 10N.286.52.C3
GGCCTCCTCCTACTCGATTATACTTGTTCGAATCTCGAGCTAGAAACTAGCTGCTACTTTGACACGTATCTTTACTGATCAGCTTCTCAACGATCAGTTGTCCGCGAGTGTTGCGAATCTTGATGTTGTAAGCCAAGCCCATGTCGAGGTTTGCTCTTACTTCAGAGTTGGTGCAGTAGCTATTCACACTCATGTCTACAACTTGGTTTAAAGGTTTAGCACCTTTTGCATCTTGGTTGTAGATCATCATGATTTCGATAACCGTGTTCTTTGCCAGCACGCGCATGACCGACAGCGGGCCATACTCAATCGGAAGGCCTGCGGATAAAACGCCAGCGCGATGCTGCGCCATCATTTCTAGCTGTCTTTGTTTGTCTTGTTCACCTGATGAGCTACAGCCTGCAAGCAGAACAGCGGCCAGTGAACCGATAATCCATTTTTTCACGTTAAAATACTTTCTTGAATGGTTTAACAATCACATTTTGGTAGACACCTGCAGCAATGTAAGGGTCTGCGTCTGCCCATGCCTGTGCATCGTCTAAAGAATTAAACTCAGCAATCACAGTAGAACCTGTGAAGCCCGCTTCACCAGGGTTATCTGAATCAATCGCTGGCATTGGACCTGCTGTCAAAAGGCGGCCTTCATCGTGAAGTGTTTGTAGGCGTTCTAGATGTTGTGGGCGAACACTTAGGCGTTTTTCTAATGAATTTTCGACGTCTTGAGAAAAAATCACGTACCACATATTGAGATATCCTTATTTTACTTCACTAAATTGAGGGCGTTTAAATTCGCTATCTTGCTAATTTACGCGAACTAATTGGTATTGGAAGAGCTAATGATAAGAAATTGTGAAATGGTGCGGGAGAGTGAGAAGGTCTTTAGCATTTTTAATCGAAACGACTAAAGACCTTAAAGTGCGATAGGGTCGTCGAAAGTACTATTTATTAATTGGGCGGGGTTTACCGCTTTCGTCTACAGCAACGTAGTTGAATGTCGCGCCACATACCTTGTAACGATCGCCGATGCCGTGATCAAGTACCGGCTTAACCCATACTTCTAGGTCGATATTCATCGAGCTACGACCAATCTTGGTGCAGTCACCATAAACACAGACCACATCACCCACTGAAACTGGTTGTTTGAACTCGATACCCGATACTGAAACCGTGACTATCTTGCCGTTAGAGATCTCTTTCGCCAGTATCCCGCCAGCAAGGTCGAGCTGAGACATTATCCAACCACCGAAAATCTGGCCTGCTGCATTGGTATCAGAAGGCATCGCCAAAGTGCGAAGAAGTAAAGAACCAATCGGGTTCAAAGTTGATTGAATAGTCATTGTTGTACTCTTAATGGTATTGATTGTTTTAAATTTAAATAGATGTGTTTGCGGGGCTCGTGGTGGTCTAATTTTTAACGTCTTCACCGAACACAAATAATCAGCGGCCAATGATCACGAGTATCATTGGCCAATCGCATATTGATAATAATTGTATCAAATAGGGTATGAGGACTCATCCCTAAGGGCTATTTCTCGTCGGTATTTTTATCCGTTAACTCTTTCTGCTGGTCTTTTGGTAGATGCTTATAGATATAAACACCAGTGAGCAAGGTGAAGAGCAAGGTCGCGATGAGTAGACCAAACACCTTGAAGTTAACCCACACATCCAAGGGTAGGCTGAAAGCAACGTAAACGTTGAGAATGGCACATAGAGTAAAGAACAAAGTCCAAGCCCAGTTGATCTTGCTCCATACCGCTTCAGGAAGTGTGATCTCTTTACCCAGCATGCCTTTAATCGCTGACTTGCCCATTAGGTGACTGACGGTCAGGCCGATAGCGAATAATGCATAAACGATGGTTACTTTCCATTTAATGAAGTTGTCATCGTGCAAGAAAATGGTCATGCCACCAAATACGGCAACCATCAGAAATGTGATGATCTGCATTTTCTCTACTTTCTTGTAGATGACGTATGTCAAAACGATTTGTACTGCGGAAGCAACAATCAATGCACCTGTAGCCGTGTAGATGTCATACATCTTATACAGCGCAAAGAAAATAATGAGAGGAATGAAATCAAGGATTTGCTTCATGTGGCACTGACTGTCCAGTTAGTTGAGTTGCAGACAGTCTAACGAAAACTGTCTCGATGCTAAATAGCTCGAGACAATTGGGTGCCAATTAATTCAATCTAACCACTCATCGTGTTTAAAGAGTTGAAGCAGGTTATCGCATTGACGAGGTTTGATAGCGAGGTATCAGCTTTTTGATATCTTCAAGGTAACCTTCGCTCTTTAAGCTGTCTAAGGTGTTTTCGAGCTCTTGCTCACTCATGGCAAAACATGTCGATTTACCGGTCGTTAGGTCGAGATACTCGTGATATTCACGCTCTGTGAAGTGGCCAATTCTGTCCATTAATAAGGTTTTAATTCCATGGTGAATCAAGCCGTAATACGTATGTCTTTGTAAGGTCATAGCCTATCCTCCGTGACAAGCTGCAGTGAAACTGTTGCAACCTGCTGTATATTGGTTGGGTTATCTATGACAAAGCAATTCGAATGCCATTTTCTCTAGTTGAACGGAACATTTTCCCTACCAGATAGAATTGAACTTCTTTTCAAATAGTTAAGGCGAGGTACGTTCTATTCTCTGACAACCAATACGTAACAGACATAAAATAGTTTCATTTTGAGAACGATGAAATTCTCATTATGACGCTCTACTGCCGTTTATAGTGTGCTTCTATCTACGGTGATTGCCGCTAATCGACAAGCCAATCAACCAGCGTAGATAAAGATGGATTTTGTCGATTCTTAGGCTGCAGCAAAAAGTAACCATTTCCAGAAAAGACACTGCCTTCACTCACTTTCACCAACCTGCCCAAATCAATATCTTGTTTTGCTAGCGTGATGTCGCCTATAGCAATGCCAAACCCTTGAATGGCTGCGTTCATCGCTTGATCAAGTGTCGCGAATTGTTGGTTGTTCTTACTTGAAAGGTCATGACTGCCTATGTGCTCTAACCAAAGTCGCCAATCACTTTGCTCATTGTTAGCGTGTAACCAAGTGTATTGAGCGAGCTTGTGTGGCTTGATGATGGTCGATGCGTCGTCGACAAGATGGCTCTGTGTAATGCTTTGTGCTTGGCAAACGGGCGCTAGCTGCTCGTTAAACAATAATTGGCTGATAATCGATTGTTGGTTTGGCTTCTTACCATAGGTAATTACGGCGTCAAACGGATCAAAGCTTGGTTCGAAGACGTGCTTGATGGTCGACGTCAGTTCGACATCAATTTCAGGATAGGCTTGCTGAAAAGACATCAACTTAGGTAGTAGCCAAGAGGTAATACAGCTCGGTGCGTTGAGTTTGATCTTAGACGGAGAGCTAGCCACTTGATTTAGAGCCGATTGCAGCTGATGAATCGTTCCTTGTATCAGGGGAACCAGTTCTTCTCCTTTCGGCGTTAAAGACAATCCGCGAGCATGGCGATAGAAGAGATCACAGCCAAGGCTTTCTTCAAACGACAATACCTGACGACTCACTGCACCTTGCGTAACATTGAGCTCATGTGCCGCGCGTGTAAAGTTGAGGTGCCTTGCCGTAGACAAAAACGCGAGCAAGGTTTTGGTTGAAGGAAGTGTGCGATTCATATCTTTACCTATGACTTTTTATCATGGCTATTATGTGATTATTTCGATTCATTTATCAATAGTGTTTTGTTTGAATGTAAATACTTAATCATCATTTGTGATTCAATATGTGTATAAGTCACATTTTTTGAATATGAAGGCAATGATGAAGACATTGTGATTTTGTGAAAGGGATAGCTTCTTGACATCTTTTATTGATAGCTTAGTGCCTCAGGCTGTAAAAAAATTAATACCTTATCAATCGGCAAGAAGAATTGGTGGTGATGGACGTGTCTGGCTAAACGCCAATGAATTGGAAAGCTCGCTGTTTCAAGGAGAAGCAAGTCACAACCGATACCCAGACTTCTTACCACAAGATATTGCTAAGGCTTATCAAGATTACTGTAGTACCGATGCCGCGACTGTGGCTGTTCGTGGTGCAGATGAAGCGATTGATTTGCTGATCAGAACATTCTGTAAACCGGCGTGCGACAACATACTTATCTGCTCTCCAACGTATGCGATGTATGAGTTTTGCGCTGATGCATTGGCGATCAATACCTTGGACTCTCGATTGCAGGAAGATTTCAGCCTGAACGTCGCTGATATTGTGAATAAAGCAGAGCTGGCGAATATCGTGTTTCTTTGCTCACCAAACAACCCAACGGGTAATGTGATTCCTAAATCGGATTTGGTTCAGGTACTGGAAGGCACGATTGGAAAGTCGCTAGTGGTCGTCGATGAAGCGTATATCGAATTTGAACCACAAACGTCAGCCGTTAGTCTTATTGAACGCTATCCACATTTGGTTGTGATTCGCACCTTGTCTAAGGCATTTGGACTGGCTGCGGTTCGTTGTGGTTTTATCTTAGCGAGTCAAAATGTGATGCAGTATGTCGCGAAGCTGATTCCACCGTATCCGATGCCAGATTGTTCATCTCAAATCGTGCTCGACGCTTTGTCCGATGAACGAGTCTCAGTGATGCAAGACGCGACGCAAAAGCTGGTTGAACTACGTAACTGGTTTGCTTGTGAGTTAACGCAGTTTGATTTCATCGAGTCTGTTTACCCTTCATCGACGAACTTTATTTTGCTGCGTCAAAAACCTGGGCATCAAGTGTTCAGTGTATTGGCGAAGGATGGCATTGTGACAAGGAATCAAAACCATGAACCTGCTTTGCGTAACTGTGTTCGAATCAGTATTGGTAGCCAAGAGAGCATGTTAGAAGTGATAACGTCACTAACACGTTACCAAACCGAATTAGAAAAGAATCAACAAGGCAAACAAATTCAACAATCTCAACATAAAGAAACTCAATCTCAACTCGATAAAGATCATATCTAGGATGGCAATGATGAAAAAGATAATACTAGGACTCGCTTGTGCGGCCGCTTTACTTGGTACAACGGTACAGGCGAAAGAAATCCGTTTGGCGTCGGACTTTACGTATCCGCCATTCAACTATAAAAACAGTGACGGTGTGCCTGTCGGGTTTGATATTGAGATAGCTGATGCCTTGTGTGAGCAAGCCAAACTCGATTGTACTTGGGTTTCACAAAGTTGGGACTCGTTAATTCCAAGTTTGTTGGCAAGAAAGTCAGATGTGATCATGGCTTCAATGCGTATTACTGAAGAGCGTAAGCGTAAGATCTTATTTACTGATAAGTACTACCAAACTCCAGCCGTGTTTGTTGCTGCTAAAAGCGCGGAGTTCAGCGTCGATGAGGCAGGCTTAGCGGGCAAAACCATCGGTGTTCAGCAAGGTACGATTCACGATCGCTACGTAACCGACAAGTTTGGCGATGTGGTAAACATTAAGCGTTATACCGGCCAAGATGAAGTTTATCTGGATCTGCAAAATGGTCGTCTAGATCTAACCTTTGGCAACTCGGATCAACTGTCATTAGCTTTCTTAGATAAGAAAGAAGGTGAGGGCTTTGAATTTAAAGGTAAAGCAGTAACCGACAAAGCCTACATTGGCGAAGGTACGGCGTTAGCACTAAGAATGCAGGATTCAAAACTGGCGAAACAATTCAATGCCGCGATTGAAGAGATCAGAGCGAACGGTACTTACGACAAGATCGCCGCTAAGTACTTCACGTTTGATATCTATGGCGCTGATTTGTAATTTGTCTAACGCCTAAAAATTAGAACACCAAAAACAAAAATCCGAGGGCTGTAAGGCGCTCGGATTTTTGTTACAAACAATTTATCCTCTCAAGCTTCTCTCTATTGCCTTTATCTATTCTTGTTACCTAAATCCAGCCGAAAACCTTGCCTTCATCACCTCACAAAGCACTGTTCACGACTCGCGTTTTCGAATGAGGAGACCTTCTTTGTCGTGCTCCATAACTGAATTTAATGTCTTAAAATAACATAAATAGATCGGTGTTTCTTTGCTAAGAGATTGTTCTTAAAGCAGTTGAAAGTAATCGAAATTACCAAAAAACCCAAATTAGGACTGATTGATGGTCTAGTTAGTCCCAAATATGATTGGTATCACAATCAATTAGATTCTCAGGCCAATAGATAAACCTTAGTTCACAAAATATACATATAGTATTGTAATACAAAATTCATAGGGTAAGAATATTGTAATGAAACGTTACTGCTATGAGCGATGTGCAATTGAACGTTAGATTTCAAACTTAGCTATAGCGTTGCATATAAAAACTGTACCTCTTACAAAATGGATTCTGGAGAAGAACATGAAAAAACACCTACTGACGATTGCAGCGGCTTCAATTCTTATGGCATTTGGCGCTCAAGCAAAAACTTTGACGTTAGGGCATGCAATGTCATTAGAAAGCGCAGCTCACCAAGGCATGGTGATCATGGCTGATAAAGTTAAAGAAAAATCGAATGGTGAACTTACGATTAAGATCTTTCCAAACGGTCAATTAGGCTCTGAACGTGACCAAGCGGAGCAAGTTGTTACTGGCGCGATTGATATGGCCAAAATCAATGGTGGGTTAGCCGAATCTTTTGAACCAACGTTTAAGGTTAATGCACTGCCTTTCTTATTCCGTGACGTTCCACATATGAGAACCTTCATGCGAAGTGAAGCTGCACAAGAGATGCTGCTTTCAAGCGAAGGTAAAGGTTTCATCGGTCTTACATTCTATGATTCAGGCACACGTAGCTTCTACGCTAAGAAAGCCATCAACTCACCAGCAGATCTAGCTGGCATGAAAGTTCGAGTTCCTGGTTCTCCAACCATGATGGAAATGGTTAACTTACTTGGTGGTAAAGCAACGCCTGTACCTTTCAATGAGGTATACACGGCTCTGCAACAAGGTGTAATTGATGGTGCTGAGAATAATATTTCTAGCTTAGTTGAAATGAAACACAGTGAAGTTGCCAAATTTTACTCTATGGACCAGCACATGATGACGCCTGACGTGATCATCATTTCTGAATACAAATGGGGTACTTTAACGGCTAACGAGCAAAAAATCTTAAAAGAAGCTGCAGCTGAGTCTCTTGAAGAGCAGATCAAAATCTGGGACGCAACAGATGAAATGAACAAAGAGAAAGGAATGAAAGCAGGTGTCACGTTTGTTGATGTTGATAAAGCCCCGTTCCGTGCCGCTGTTAAACCTATGATTGATGAAGCCAAAAAAGACCCTAAATTAGCTTCATTCATTGAAAAAATTGAAGTTCTGTAATCAGTCTTAGTGAAAATATAATTTTGCCTTGGCTTTGCTAAGGCAAAATTTTTTGAGGTATCACACCATGTTAGCAACTTTCAGAAACCTACTTGATAGGTTGATTCTTTTTGTCTCTTCTTTTGCATTAATGTTACTTGTCGTTACTGTCACTTGGCAGGTTTTTAGTCGCTATGTTTTGAATGACCCAAGTAACTGGACTGATGAACTTGCTCGTTATGCGATGGTATGGCTTGGATTATTAGGAGCAAGCTACTTATTCGGTATCAAAGGGCATTTAGCTATAACGTTATTGGATGGTTATCTTAAGGGTAAAGCGCACATAGCATTACATCTACTCATCAATATCATTTCTGGCGCATTTGTATTTCTGGCAATGCTTCAAGGTGGCATCGCCTTAATGGGAAGAACCACACAACAACTCTCTCCAGCACTGCAATTACCGATGTCGACAGTGTATTCAATCTTGCCGATTTCAGCCGTTATTATCCTCATCTATTTGGTCATGAATACGTTTGATCTTTTTTGTGAACCCAACAAAAAGTAAGTTTTAAAAGGATTCTATATTATGGATTTGTCCATTGGTGTTTGGCTGCTAGGCCTATTCTTATTCATGATCGCGATAAGCATGCCGATTGCGATTGCAATTGCCATGTCATCTTTAACCATCATGTATTTCATCTTACCGTTTGAAGTCGCGAGTATTACTGCGGGTCAAAAAATCATTACCGGTATCGATAGTTTCAGTTTATTAGCTATCCCTTTCTTTATCCTCGCGGGGAATATAATGAATGTGGGTGGCATTGCGAGTCGACTCATCAACCTTGCAAAGCTCTTGGTTGGTTGGATTCCGGGCTCACTTTTTCACGTCAACATCTTCGCCAATATGATGTTTGGCGCGGTTTCAGGATCAGCCGTTGCAGCAGCGGCTGCGGTTGGTAAAACCTTAGGTCCTGAATTAGAAAAAGATGGTTATGATAAAAACTTAGCAACAGCAGTAAACGTTGCATCCTGCCCAGCAGGCTTACTAATACCGCCGAGTAATTCACTGATCGTATTTTCAGTGGTATCGGGTGGAACATCCGTTGCGGCGTTGTTTATCGCAGGGTATGTCCCAGGTATTCTAATGGGCTTAAGTTGTATGGTCGTCGCCTATTTCATCGCTAAAAAGAAGGGCTACAAAACAAGTGCGAATGACGGCTTCACAACGAAAGATGTGCTGAATATTGTTTGGCAAGCAACACCAAGCTTAGGGCTTATTGTTGTTGTTATTGGCGGTATTATTGGTGGTATATTCACTGCAACAGAAGGGGCATGTATAGCGGTTCTATACTCTTTTATACTGTCACTCTGTTACCGAACCCTCAAATGGGCACACTTTCCGATAATTTGTAGAGAAACGGTTCAGGTTACTGGCATTATGCTGTTCTTGATTGGTGCTTCTACCATTATGTCATGGGCAATGGCGTTTACCGGTCTACCAACCATGATCAGTGATTGGATGCTCTCTATTTCAGACAATCCAATTATCATCTTTATTCTGATGAACCTGATTCTACTGATTGTGGGTATGTTTATGGACCTTACGCCAGCCGTATTGATCTTTACCCCTATCTTTATGCCGATTGCTGAGCATTTAGGCATGCATCCAATTCACTTCGCGATGATGATTATCTTCAACTTATGTATTGGCATTGCAACGCCACCCGTTGGTACGGCGCTATTTGTGGGTTGTAGTGTCAGTGGCTCTAAGATTGAAAACGTTATAAGAAGTATCATGCCGTTTTGTGCCGTATTGATCGTCACACTGTTGGCCATTACTTTTATTCCTGAAATTAGTTTGGCTCTGCCTCGTGCGTTTGGACTCATCAATTAGCCTGACAAGGGTAAGATTTACCGAATCAATATCGATCATTACCTAATAAAAAAACCGCCTCATGAAGGCGGTTTTATTTATCAATCAAACTGAAGCTTAATATTAGGTTCATCGCGGCTTTC
>NZ_JBFRJM010000059.1:0-10158 GCF_041468865.1 Vibrio sp. 10N.286.52.C3
TTAAATTGTTAAAGAGCTTTGCTTCTCAAAACTTTCTTTTTACAAAGAAACCCTTGAAAGCGGACGTGAATTCTAGCGATTTAATCTTAAGTGTCAAACACTTTTTAAATTAATTTCTTTCGAACTTTCCGTCTTACTGATTACTGCTGAAGCCTTGTGGCGTCTGCCGTGTCAGTGAGGCGGCATTATAGAGATCATCGAAAACATGGCAACCCCTTTTTTGATAAAAATTCAAAAAACCTTCTTAAGTGGCTACTTTTGCGTCAAAAGGCTCTTTCATCGCTCAAAGCTCATACAATAATGGGCATATTACTTAAAACTTTGCGATTAGATCTTTCGAAAAAGCCTCTATATCTAGTTCAATACTCCATCTCTCACTCAATTCTAAGATCTTATCTAGCGATTGCTGAACTGTTTTTATCGTCAATGTGTTGTTGTCTAGGTCGTATACCTGTTTTTGCGTGGTGTAATAGAAGTAAAGGATGGTCAGCGCGTCTCGGTCGCCTTGTTCAGCTTTGGGTTGAATACGCTTGAGCTTACGATAAATTTGATTATGGATTTGTTTAAGGTTCCATACATAAAGCGCTTCTTTGAAGTAATCATGCCCTTTCACACGATTCGCGATAATTGCATTCAATGCAACAGATAAGATCACACCTAATACGTTCAAGTGGAAATTACCTGTCGATTCACCCTCGATTGATTGTCCTGAACCAAATAGTTCAATCAGTATGGTTCCGAATACAATGGCGAACACGGCGAGTGAACCAACCAATGAAACCAATAACAGGTTCATCTTCTTTCTATATTCTTCTTTATTGATCTTCTGTAACTTCATTGACTACTTCCTTTTGCAAGCTACTTAATAATTTGCACATACTATCTACGTTAACATTGGGTCGCTTCAACCTTAACCATCTTGTAATGTGGTCATTATCTATTTAATAAGCAGAGTTCTTCTGGTTGTCACTATACGCAACTCTATTTGACTTCATTAATAGAAAAGAGTTACATACCGCCACAATTTTGGTTATTCATCAATTCATGTTGATAAGGCCGTTTCGCTTTATCACATACTGACAAGGTACATTCCATGCGTTCATTCGTATTACGCGCTCGCGCAGCCCCTACAGAGAGCAAACTTATCTTAGAAGGTGTTGGGCAAGATGCTCATACTGAGATTCTGGCTCATACTCTGATGAACACGATCTTCGTTGCTCAATCTCACCGTGAGAATGTCACCGTGCACCTTGTATTAGAAAGTACTAAAGACTTTTCACGTACGATTACATTCGATTCAAACGAGATCACCAACATTGGTGGCTTTCATGAATCGGCATTGTTATCAGCGGTAGTAAGAGCGGTTGATGCTTCTCAAGGTATGACCAAAGAGCAGACTCGTCAGGTTGAACCGGGAATCGTCGTTCGCACTATGAGCTTTGAAAAACTAGTCAAAGAACTGGCTGAAGACCACCAGCTGTACATGATGGATAAAAAAGGCGACTTTATCCGTGATGCAGAGATTGCGGAAAACCCATGTTTCCTTCTGACTGACCACATCCCAATGCCGAAGAAAAGCTACAACAGCTTAAAGCGCTTAGGAACAGAAAAGATCAGCTTAGGCCCGAACATGCTGTTTGCTTCTCAGTGTGTTGTGTTGATCAACAATGAGCTTGATATTCGCGGTTTCTAATCTCCGAACTAATAGTCTCAACGCAAAAAGAGCTCAACTATGTGAGCTCTTTTTTATTATCTATCTCTTTGTATCAATGGTGTTATCTCGAAATCAGACCTGATTAACCAAAGATGAAGCTGTATAGGAAGCCTGCACCCATCGCCATGCTTAGGATAACGAATAGGAATGCTGCAATCATTTGGTTCTTGAAGATTGATTTAAGCAGGATAACTTCCGTCAAACTTGCACCTGCACTACCAATGATCAATGCCATTACTGAACCCAACGCCATACCTTTCTGTACTAGAGCTGCACTTAATGGGATTACCGCTTCAGCACGAATGTACAGTGGAATACCAATCACGGCTGCTACTGGAATCGCATACCACATACCTTCACCAGCGTACTGTGCAATAAGGTCTGTAGGAATGAAGCCGTAGATGAATGAACCAATCGCGATACCCATCATTAGGTAAGGGAAAACTTGTTTAAAATCTTTCCAAGTTGAGAACCAAATTCTCATCCAACGGCTAGGTTCTTTCTTCTCTACGATTTCAGCTGTTGCGCTTCCATCCGCTGAACAGCATGAAACCGTTACTTGTGGCTCTTCTTTTTTAGAATCGCAGCAAGATGTCTCTTTTGCCATTACTGGTGCAGGTTCGCCACATGCACTTGTACCACATGAAGATTCTGCTTTAACCGGTGCTGCTTTCTTAGGAGCAGAGTCACCACAGCTAGTGCCACAGCTTGAAGCTGAACCTGTTGATTCATACGCTTCAGGTTTTACGTAACGCTCAAAGCCAAGCTTCTCAAGTGCGTAACCAGCCACTACAGACACCGTCATTGCTACAAGGAAGTAGAACACAGCAACTTGCCAACCGAAGGTAATCACAAACAAACCAATGATCACTGGGTTCAATAGTGGGCTACCAAATAGGAACACCATCATTGGACCGAAACCCGCTCTTGCACGCAGCAATCCTTTTAAGAAAGGAATGGTCGAACATGAACAGAAAGGTGTAATTGCACCCAGTAGTGCTGCTACTACATAACCCTTACCATTACGTGAGCTCAGGATAGATTGAATCTTTTCTGGTGTAAGGAACTCTTGAAGAATCCCAACAATGTAGCTGATCGCTAAGAAAAAGATAATTAGCTCTACTGCTAAGAAAGCGAACATATCAAGTGCGTCTTTCAGCATTGTTAACATTTCATTGCTCATAATTAACTCCAAACTGGATTGAAGGTCGGGCTCTATGAGAAAAGTAACCAATCCTTAATTTCGAATATTCTCGAATTATAGAAATAAACAGCTCCAGAACAAGCATTATTTCGACAAAAATCGAAATTATTTTCGAAAACACAGTTTTTCAATAACTTACACAGACACCGTTTTTAAATTTGAATTCGACATACATTTCGACTAACATCGAAATTAAATCTTGAGGAGTTAATATGAACTTAGAAGTCGTTGCGAAAGCACTTAAAGAGTTGGGGCACCCTATTCGCCTAACCATTTATAAGAGTGTCGTTAAAGCTGGCTACCAAGGCATTGCAGTTGGCGGCCTACAAGAAGAGCTAGGCATTCCCGGTTCTACCTTGTCTCACCACATATCAAGCTTGGCGTCTGCGGGCCTAATCAGCCAAAGACGAGAAGGAAGAACTCTATTCTGCGTGGCGGAGTATGAGTGCCTAGAAGGTGTGATTGATTTCTTACAAGACGAATGTTGCGTAAATGAACAGTGCAACTAATGCACCTTTGAAGCTCGAACAAGTCTGGGCCGAGTATCAGCAAGCATTAAAGTCATTCCTGCATTCAAAGGTCAACAACTCTGCGGATGTAGACGACTTGCTCCAAGATATCTTGATTAAGACCTAGTTAGCCAACAACACCATTATCGACTTCTACCGTAAGCATGCACGCCAACAACGTGATAGCCAAATTGATGCTGAAGATCTGTGGTTTACCGATTTAGACCACGACTCTGAATTTAAGCAGAAACTTTCATTGTGTATTGAACCTTTTATTCAGGCATTGCCAGAACAAAGTTCATCGCTACTGCTTGCGGTCGACATCAAAGGCCAAAGCCAAAAAGAGATCGCAGAAGCGCAGAACGTCAGCTATTCAACGGTTAAATCCCGCGTGCAAAAAAGCCGTGCTGATCTTAAGAACCTGTTTGAAGAGTGTTGTAACTTGTCCCTTGATCAACAAGGCAATGTGATTGATTGCGAGCTTAAGCCGAACGCCAGCTGCGGCAAGTGTTAATCGTTACATCGAATCCGTTATTTCAATAGAACAAAGCCAGCAATTAATGCTGGCTTTGTTGTTTTCATAATCTGCAAATCACTCTTTACTTAAGCAAATCTAGAGCTTGAGCGAACCGAACTATGCTGCTTCCGCTTTTACCACAGGTTGATAGCGCCCCGGTTTATGATTCATTGCTAGAATCAAGTTGGTGACTATCGCACCAAGCACAGACAGAAGAACCAATGACACATCAACAATGAACAGAGAAAGCACAACAATCGTGCAGTCTAATGCCATCTGAACCTTACCTGCTCGAATTCCAAAACGTTCTTGTAAGAACAACGCCAGAATGTTGAAGCCACCTAAGCTCATCTTGTGACGGAAAATCACCAGCATGCCGGTACCAATCAAGCCACCACCAAGTAAAGCTGCATACAATGCATGAATTTCGGCAATTTGAATCACGTGATACAAGTGATCCACGGCGAAAGAAACAATCGAAACCGCGATAAACGTATTGATTGTGAAGCGCCAGCCCATACGAGCAACCGACAAAATATAGAAAGGTAAGTTAAGTGCGAAGAATACTTGGCCAAAGCTCAAATCTGTTACTTTGGTAATGAAGATCGCTAGACCAGCCGTGCCCCCGGTGAGCAAACCGACTTGGTTGAAAAAGATAACGCCGAGTGAAACCAATGCGCTACCTAAGATCAGTGCCAGTAAGTTTTCGCGAAGATTATGATCTTTATCCATGTGAATGACTCTCCCTGAATCTTTTAACATCGCGTTTCAGTAGTCTTGAAACGATTTATGCCCAAATTTACGATGTTTGACAGATAAGTCGAGTGAACGAGCAATGTTGCTTAGTGATTAGTTTGTATATTAGTTTTTACAGCTTTGTGAAACTTTAAATTAAACAGCTAGTTATAAGCCTTAATTTAGACTTTCATTCTTAATTAGATACTTGTTTCTATTAACTAACGAGCTTCAAGTTTTCTTATTTATTGAGCGCGTTTTATACCAATTCCAATCAAGCGACAATCTATGCATAAAACGCATAGACTACATCACAAATGGTCATTTGATACATACCCGACTCATCACTATGATGCGCGACTTCTTACAACATTGAGCGCATGTCAACACCGTATGTTTTCACAATCTCTTTTTGCCCAACTTGCCAGAATGACGTTATTCCTCGTCATTAGTTTGGTTATTGTGCATCACAGTCAGCCATTGATTGATCTCTTGGCTCAGCATGCCGTAAGCAGTGGTTGCCACCAGCAGTCAGGGCATGATCATTCTGGGCACGAACATCACCATGAGATGACTGACCAACACATGTCAGCGCAAGACCACTCACATCACCACCATTAATTTAAGAGTATTAGAATGAGCATTTTCCGTTTTCCTTTACTGGTATGGCTAGGGATAGGCACACTTATTATCAGTCTAGGGATCAGACAATCATTCGGCATTTTCATGATGCCAATTTCAGAGCATTTCGGCACGGGTCGAGAGTTTTTCAGCTTCTCTATTGCTCTACAAAACTTATTGTTCGGTGTGTTCCAACCTTTTGTTGGTATGGCCGCTGACAAATGGGGAGCAAGACGCATCATTATTGCTGGCGCATGTGCTTACGGTTTGGGTTTACTTCTTACCTCAATTTCTACCGAATCGAGCATGCTTTACGTTTCGTTAGGCGCACTGGTTGGTCTTGGCTTGAGTGCGACAAGTTACGTGATCGTGCTTGGCGCAGTAGCGAAAGTTGTACCAGCAGAGCACGCGGCTAAGGCGTTTGGCTTAACCACGGCTGCAGGTTCATTTGGTATGTTCGCGGTAATTCCGGGCGCACAATACATGCTGAATGAATTTGACTGGCAGAGTGCGATGCAAGTGTTTGGCGTACTGTGTTGTTTGATGATCTCTTTTGCGCTGTTCATGCGAGCGCCTAAAGCAGCCTCAAACAAACAAGCGCAAGCTGAAGAGAACCAAACACTCAAAGAAGCGTTGTCTGAAGCGTTTGCTCACAAAGGTTACTGGTTGATTCACGCGGGCTTCTTCGTGTGCGGTTTCCACGTAATGTTTATCGCAACGCACTTACCGAGCTATTTAGCAGATAAAGACCTACCCGCGAGCAGCGCTGCAATGGCACTGGCTTACGTTGGCATCTTCAACATCTTCGGGTCTTACTTCTGGGGTGTAATGGGCGACAAGTTCAGCAAACGCCACGTTATGTCTGCACTGTACTTAGTGCGTACTGTGGTTATCGGTGCGTTTGTTACTCTGCCTGTGACTGAATCAACCGCGGCTATCTTCGGTGCGGCAATTGGATTCTGTTGGTTGGGTACGGTTCCGCTAACGTCTGGCTTAGTACGTCAGATCTTCGGTGCCCGTTACCTATCAACGTTGTACGGTTTGGTGTTCTTTACTCACCAAGTGGGTAGCTTCTTAGGCGCTTGGGTGGGTGGTCGTATATACGATTACTACGGTTCTTACGAGCCAATCTGGTGGTCAACGGTGGTACTGGCATTTGCAGCAGCACTTATCCATTTACCAATCAATGACAAGCCGATTGAGCGAGTGAAATTGGCAATGGCTTAACGTTTTATGCTGACTCCCCCACTAGCGTAAACAACAAGTCGTTCCAATAAAGCGAGTGAGTATTGAAAGGAAGCATCCTGAGATACTCACTCGCTTTTTTGTTGGTCGCGATAATAGAAACTATAACTAGCGAAACTGGCATAAAGCTCACTGAATAATAAGACTATTCTCTTGGTTTTCATTTATAGTATCCACCCGCTCCTTTAAAACTAATCCGCAGGCTTATGGAATACATGGATCAGACTGTCCTTATCGCAATGGCACTTATTTTTGTCGGCTCATTTGTGCAAACCGCAATCGGCTTTGGTTTGGCCATTGTTGCAGCTCCACTGCTGTTTTTGGTCTCTCCTGATTATGTACCTGCACCTATCTGTTTAATCGGTCTGTTTATCTCGTTATTCAACGCTTTTAAACATCGAGCAAATATCTCTATTGGCGGATTAAAAATCGCATTGCTGGGCCGCATTCCGGGGTCACTGGCAGGTGGCGCTTTGTTAGTGATGGTTTCAACGAGCGTGTTATCACTATGGTTGGGCTTATTGGTTGTATTCGCCGTGATTGTTAGCTTACTGCCGTTTAGGTTAGAACCGACGCCTGCCAAAATGGGTATCGCGGGATTCTTCTCAGGCTTCTTCGGTACCAGCTCTGGTATTGGTGGGCCGCCAATGGCACTGCTACTCCAACACCAAGATGCCAATCAACTTCGTGGTAACCTATCTGCGTTTTTTGTGTTTAGTTCTATCATTTCATTACTGGTACAGATCCCAATTGGCTTCTTCACGATGCACCATTTGATCATCACAATCCCGCTACTTCCTGCCGCTTGGTTGGGTTACAAGGTAGCGTTATTGACGACGCAAAGCATTCCTAAAGAGAAGATACGTATCGGCTCTTTGTTACTATGTTCTATCAGCGGCTTCACTGCTATTTGGCAAGGCTTAGCTAGCTAGAAGCAGAAACATCGATAAAACAACAAACACACAGATCCACCACCAAATTATGAAAGGGCGTTCTATGACATACGACGAGTTCAATGCATTCTGTGAATCACAAGCAGCCACCAGCTACGTGATGCAGTGGAATAACTCGCACGTTTGGAAAGTGGGTGGCAAGGTGTTTGCGATTGGTGGTTGGGGACCGAAAGATGAGCCTGCGTTTATCTTCAAGGCGTCCGATCAGAATTTCGACTTTCTCAAAGAAGAGCCGGGCTATAAACCCGCACCCTACTTTGCTTCACGCGGTATGAAATGGATTCAGCTGTTTGAAAGCACGCCACAAAGGGATGAGGAGCTGAGATACTATCTCATTGAGTCACACCGAATTGTGTCCTTAGGTCTAACCAAAAAGAAGCAAGCAGAGCTAGGGCTCAATCAGTAGCGTTTATTACGTACTGCTAATCTGAGCCCTTCTTTTGCAGTGAGGACGGATCCCTAAGAAGTCTGTTTCAAAAATGCAGGTAAATAGCGTTCTATTTTTTGCTCTGAGATAAGCGGCACCAATAAATAGATCAAACCCGCAAAGGTAATAGATCCGGCTAAGTCCTCTGGTCGATGCATGCCAAGCCAAACACGGCTATAGGCGACACCACCAGCCCAAACCAGTAAACCGCCGACTAGATAAAAGCGTTTCGCCTCTAGGAGAAGACCACCAAAAAACGCCAAACACACACCGACAAAGATCATATGTCCAGATGGGAAAGAGTAGTCAGTTTCACCCAACCAGTGACGCGTTCGCCACTCGCTCACCTTATCTTGTACAGACTCAATCGCAGCATTCTTTTCAACCAATGGTAATTCGTAAAACACTTCTGGCATATCAACCACTTCCTGCGTCACCAAATACTCAGAATAAGGACGAGGGCTCTCAGTGGAATGCTTTAAGAAGGTTTTCGCTGCAAAGCTAAGCACCAACAACAAGCCGAGCTGCAGACAAAGACTGACTAACTTAGCTTTGGAAAACTTCATCGTGAACAATACTAAAGACAAAATCGCTAGCGTTACCAAGAATCCTTGATTGCCCGCAGAGTAAGTCACAAACGTTATGAAGGCGCCATAGAAAGGCAAAACAGCACTTCCAAGGTCGAAGTCAGATCCAAAGATCAAAAAGGGTATGAGGGAATACAAACTTAGAACGAGCAGTAATAAGCCTTTGGATTTGTTAGAGAACAGAGAAGTCATGGCTAAGATCTTTTAGATAAAGTGGTCGGATGCTATCGCAGCTTAGCATCGTCAATATCAATTTTATGTCAAAACGGTCAGTCAGCCGTCATGGTGTAACAATATTCGATTAATGGACCTCTTGAGTATTGATTCGGTGAACAGCCACACCAGCACCAATAATGTTCAACATCCATTTATGTTCATAGAGATAGCAAAAATCACTGAAACCAGACGAGACAAAGGCATCATCCCACTAATAGACTACCGGACGCGTTCTGCTGATAAAGTGAACACTTACCGGATTATAAGGCCAGAATCTTAAAAACTTTGCTGTCAGTCCTTTAAATCCACTATTGAAAGGATTACCATCTGGTCTGCTTTCAAAAGCAAAACAGATTATTAATTTTTATTCTCAGGGCGGGGCGAAATTCCCCACCGGCGGTATGTCCTTAGCAAAATCTAAAGATAAGCCCGCGAGCGCTCGATTCGTCGAGGTCAGCAGATCTGGTGAGATGCCAGAGCCGACGGTCATAGTCCGGATGAGAGAGAATGAAAACACACTCGTTTAAGTTGGAAAGGCGCACCTATCTATTGGGTTCATGCCTCCAACTTAGGCGGGTGCATTTCGTTTTGGATAAAACCATAATGAGCTAAAGTTGACTTGTAATGAGTAGGCTTTGTTGTGCTCGGTTGAGATCCCTCATACAGCCCTGATTCTGGTGATATTTTAGGAGTTTAACCATGAATCAGTCTTCACTACTTGCCGAATTTGGCGAACCAATCACTCGCGTTGAAAACGCACTGCAAGCTCTACGCGAAGGTCGTGGCGTACTTCTACTTGACGATGAAGATCGTGAGAACGAGGGCGACATCATCTACTCAGTAGAACACCTGACGAATGCTCAAATGGCGCTTATGATCCGCGAATGCAGCGGCATTGTGTGTCTGTGTCTAACTGACGAGCAAGCGAACCAACTTGAACTTCCACCTATGGTTGTTGATAACAACAGCGCAAACCAAACTGCGTTTACCGTCACTATCGAAGCGAAAGTTGGTGTAACAACAGGTGTTTCTGCCGCTGACCGTGTAACAACGATCAAGACAGCTGCAAATCCAACAGCTAAGCCTACTGACCTTGCTCGCCCTGGCCACGTATTCCCATTGCGTGCTCGTAAAGGTGGTGTACTTGCTCGTCGCGGCCACACAGAAGGTACAGTGGATCTTATGCAAATGGCTGGTCTTCAATCTGCCGGTGTACTGTGTGAAGTAACAAACCCAGATGGCACGATGGCAAAAGCGCCAGAGATCGTTGCTTTCGGTAAAATGCACAACATGCCAGTACTGACCATTGAAGACATGGTTATGTACCGCACTGAGTTCGACCTTAAGCTTGCATAACGCTTAATCGTCAGTGTCCAGCGCTGGCGATAATTGGATCGCTAATAAATATTGAAAGGCCTAATTCTTTAATG